>JAEUTM010000428.1 GCA_016788025.1 Bacteroidia bacterium | reverse complement strand
ATTACCGCGACTGCAGTGCCGGCGGATGCACTAGCGTTTAGTGGTTCGGCAGAATATGTGGCATTACCCGTTATGGATTTCAGCGCTACAAACAAATTAACTTTCGAAGCCTGGGTGAAACCAACAGATATTACATCAAGTGGTTACTTCCAAATCATGCGCCAGGATATTGCCATTTCGAATCCACACTGGTTAGTATCATTCCAGGATTTTGGAACGACTTTATCCTTTGGATTGAATACCTCTTCTGGCGGTTATACCGAACTGGATGTGCCCATAACCCCTTCTTATTTTACAGATGGAAACTGGCATCATATCGCAGCGGTTTACGATGGATCTACCAAGCGTTTGTATGTTGATGGAGTTCAGGCTGGTCTCGAAACAAAATCTGGATCGATTGTAACCGGAGCAGTGGTGCATAGTTTAGGAAGAGCAAACTACTATGGTGAATTTTTCAAAGGAACAATGGATGAAGTTCGTTACTGGAATGTTGCCAGGACGCAATGCGAAATATTGTCTTACATGAATTGCGAAATGTCGGGCACGCCAACAGGTTTAGTGGCAAATTATCATTTTACACAAGGAATTCCTTTTGGTACCAATACACTGGTAACAACCGCTATTGATGCTATGGGTGCAAATAATGGAACCCTGACCAGTTTTGTTTTGACTGGTTCAGTGTCAAACTGGGTTAGTCCGGGCGGTGTGATATCGGGTTCTACAACTCCGGCTACACTTTCTCAAACACTCAATGTGAAAGGTAATGGAAATAATGTGCCGATGGGAACCTCTACCTCCACAAACAACTTTACAGATTTCTCTACAAACTCTGTTCGTACTTTTGTCGCTGAGAACATTGGTTCAGGCACTCTGTACATAAGTAACGTTTCCTTTTCCGGGGCTGGAGCTTCTCAATTTTCTGTAGGCAGCGCGCCGGCTTCTTCTCTTGCAGGAAGTGGTAGCAGCAGCTTTACCATCCTGTTTACGCCTACTGTTGTTGGTACCAGCTCCGCAATTGTAACCGTAAATAGCTCTGATTGCTCGAATCCAAATTATAGCTTTGTAATAACAGCCAGCGCTTCACCGGCTTCGGCCTTACATTTTGATGGAGGGTCTGGTTATGTGGACCTCGGGGCCGGATCGAACCTGAAGCCTACAGTTGCTTTAACTGCTGAAGCATGGATCAATGCAGGCAACTGGCCAAGCGTAGATCAAACCTTTGTAGGTAATACCGAGAGCAACGGATGGGGAATTCTTACAACCAATGTCAGTGGTAATCTTGAAGGATATGTTCGCAGAAATGGTTCGTGGGCAACTGTCGGTACACCTCTATCTGGAATTACGGCTGGCTGGCATCACGTTGCATTAACCTATGATGGACGTTATACCAAATTGTATGTTGACGGTATAATGAAAAACATGAATGACGCGGGAGCTACCTATACTGTTGATTACAATCCATTCAACAATACACTTATTGGCGCAGAAGCCAGTAGTGGTAGTTCTCCGGTTCCCGGATGGGCTTTCACGGGTAGTATTGATGAACTCCGCATATGGAGCACAGCAAGAACTCAATGTGAGATTCTAACCTATATGAATTGTGAGATACCTACCACAACAACCAACCTGGTTGCAAATTATCACTTTAATCAGGGTATCCCGTCTGGCTCTAACACTGCTGTTACAACCTTAACAGATGCTGCAGGAAGCAACACCGGCACCTTAGTAAATGTTACCTTAACCGGAAGCGTTTCTAATTGGGTGGCGCCTTCTGTTTTTGCCAACGGGTATACGTTAACATCTCAGCCGACTGCTACATTGACCATTACCGGTAACGGGAATGCCATTAACCCTGGTAGCACTGCTACTGGCACAAATAATTTTACGGATTTTGGAAGCGCATCAACACGAACTTTTGTTGCAAATAATATCGCCTCCAGCGGGGTACTCTATATAAATACAGTTAGTATTTCCGGAGGAAATGCCGCTGATTTTACGTTAACAACAGCTCCTGTCAGTTCTGTTAATGCTAGTGGTAATACTAATTTTGTGATTACGTTTACGCCAACAGCATTGGGCACAAGAACTGCGATTGTTTCTCTTTTTAGTTCGGATTGCAGTAACCCCGTTTACAGTTTTGTTATTACGGCCAGCGCATCTCCTGCATCAGCACTCGATTTTGATAACAATAATGATTATGTAAATCTTGGCAACGGCCTCACCACACTTTTTGATCCTCTTAATACAATAACTTTGGAAGCCTGGGTTAAGCCAACTTCAACGGTTGGCCTTGGGTCTATTGTTGGCAACTGGCAATCACCGACATCGGTAATGCAATTCCTGCTTCAGAGGTCTGGCGATAAATTCTGTTTACATATTGATGGTGGTACCGGTTACCAGAGCCTGTTTTCAGCTCCCAACACTGTTAGCCTTAACACCTGGCAACACGTTGCGGGCGTTTGGGACGGTTCACAAATGAGGTTGTATATCAACGGTGTTTTACAAGGAGTGTTGACCAATACCGGCAGTAGTTTCCCGACAAGATCCAATAATGTAATGATTGGTGGAAATAACGTAAACGAACAACTAACCGGTTCTATTGACGAAGTGAGGGTGTGGACCCTACCGCGAACTCAGTGTGAAATTCTTCAATACATGAACTGCGAAATTACTTCAACTGCCTCGGGGCTTGTTGCAAATTATCATTTTAATCAAGGCCTGCCTTCCGGTAATAATCTTACAGAGAATCTTCTGACAGATGCTACGGGCATTTACACAGGAACACTTACTAACATGAATCTTACAGGAAATACATCCAACTGGATTAGTCCGGGTGGTGTTCTTTCTGGCTCAACAACGCCAGCTGTCTTGAATCAAACAATTAGTTTACTCGGTAATGGCAATGCGATTCCAGTGGGATCTACAACTGGCACACTGAATTTCACTGACTTTGGATCGTCAACGAATCGTGTTTACACGATACATAATTCGGGAACTGGTGTGCTTTACATCAATCCAGTTGTATCGATCACAGGCGCGGGTGCCGGCGATTTCAGTCTTTCAGCAATTCCTGCATCCAGCATTTCAGGTACTGGTAATGCTACATTTGCAATTTCTTTCATTCCTTCTTCACTAGGCACAAAAACCGCTGTCGTCACTGTAGAAAGTTCTGACTGCACAATACCTTCTTACAGTTTTGTTATTTCTGCATCACCATCCTCCGGAGCTGCTTTGAATTTCGATGGATCAACAGGTTTTGCTTCTGCAACTGTATTTAATACAAACACAAATAACATTACTTTACAAGCCAAGGTACTTTATACCGCAAACACTGCGACGAATCAGGTAATCGTCTATAATGGAAATACTTCGAGCAGTGGATATGGAATGTTTGTCGGCCAAAACGGCGATTTATATTTGTTGTATGGCGGGAACACCAGTCTGTCCTTAAACTATACAATAACACCGAATGTATGGACTTATCTTTCTCTTGTTATTGAGAGTAATAAAATTTCTTTTTATGTTAATGGCGTGTCAACCACAACTTTGGACCCCTTAATTGTTGGTTCTCCAAATGTTCCCACGAATGCATTTTGTATAGGCGCTAATCATCTTGGTCTTGAAGTATTTAATGGCACGATAGACGAAGTGCTTTTCTGGACCAGACCACTTTCGCAATGTGAGATCCAGGCTTACGCTTCCTGTGAGATCAGTGGAACACTTACAGGTTTGGAAGCAAATTACCATTTTAACCAGGGCATAGCTTCGGGTGTAAATTCAACGGTAACTACCTTAACTGATGCCTCATCAAATGCGCATGATCTATTGTTATACGGAATGACCCTTTCCGGACCTACATCCAACTGGGTTACCCCAGGCGCGGTAACTTCAGGTAGCGCCTGCTCTACTTACTCCGCTCCTGAGATTGCGGTTGTAGGTGGAACAACAAGTCTTGGTTCTGGTGATGTTCTTCCATCGGTGGGCAAAGACACCGACTACGGTAATATTAGTACCAGTGGTAACATTGTTCACACATTTACTATTCAGAATAGCGGAAATGGAAGTCTGTCTGTATCATCCATCACCATGAGCGGTGCTGATGCTTCTTCTTATCTGGTTGGACCATTAATCCCTTCCTCTCCGATTGCGGCAGGAAATTTTGCGGTGTTTAATGTGACGTTTGCTCCGTCTAGTTCAGGAACGAAAACGGCAATGGTAAACATCAACAATTCAGATTGTGATGAAGCTCTGTTTACTTATATGTTAACTGGTTCCGGGGCCGGTGGCCAATCTTTTGTTTTCGATGGGGTTGACGATTACATTACCTGTGGGAATATTCTAACGGCATCATATACCAAAGAAGCCTGGATTAAAATAGGAACGTCAACCAATGGAAATAACTTTATTTCCACAGGCACTGGCGTTACGGGAAGTGCCTTCTGGGCGCCAGGTATATACGGATACAAATTATCAGCTGGCCATGATGGATTATGGAACCAGGTTCAGGATGCAACTGCACTTTCAACCAATACTTGGTATCACGTTGCCGTAACTTACGATGCACCGTCTACCACCATGAGCTTGTATAAAAATGGAGTTCTGGTCGCTTCTTCAAATACGGTTCAGCCTTATACCGGTTCAACACCACTTCAGTTAGGGGCGTATGATGGTACTTACGTTGTTAATGGGTCAATGGATGAAGTTCGCGTCTGGAACAGAGCGCTTTGTGCTTCGGAAATCGTAAACAATATGAGTTGTGAGATTCAGACCATTGGCACAGGTTTGGTGGCAAATTACCACTTTAATCAGGGTATTGG
>JAEUTM010000394.1 GCA_016788025.1 Bacteroidia bacterium | reverse complement strand
TCAATACTCAGTAATGTTTCGATACTGGCAACAGTGGCAAGCGTTACAACCAAAATCCAAAAGGCCTGGTCGTTCCACTTACTAAAGTCTGGAGTTATGAGGGTTGCTTTCAAATCTCCGAAGGAATTTATTTTTGGTAGACTCACAAGGTGTTCGGAGCTTATATGGAGCAGTGGAATGTTTGCAAATGTGAGCGTAAGCAGGACGCCCAGTAAAACAACGAGCAAAGGACCTGGTATGTTTGAGAAGATTTTATGTTTTTTGTAAAAACCCGTCTCGCTGAACAGGATGGTGAAGAAAGAAAGAAGGCCCACAACCACCGAGCCGGGAGTGATGTAGTTGAGCATATAATAAAGATCAGAAAGCGTGTTATGACCGTCTTTTTGAAAGAAATAAAGATCTCCCTCCGGATCCGAATCGTAACCAACCATATGGGGTACCTGCTTAATGATAAGAATGATGCCGATACCTGCGAGCATTCCTTTTATCACTGAGTTTGGAATGTAATTTCCAAGCCCCCCGGCTTTAAGCGCGCCAAGTATCAATTGAAGCACACCTGCAAAAATTCCCGCCGCTACAAAATATTGAAACCCTCCTATTTCACTAACGCCGGCAAGAACAATGGCTGTGAGACCGGCGGCAGGTCCAGACACACTGTATTTTGCGTCGCTTATGCTGGTTACAACAAGTCCGCCAATTACACCTGCAATAATTCCTGAAAAAAGCGGTACACCACAGGCAAGTGCAATACCAAGACAAAGGGGTAATGCAACCAGAAAAACAACAATACCCGATTTAATGTCGGAAGATAGATATTTGAAATTCATAAATGTTTAATTTTTAAAATGAAGAAAACACTGTGCCCTGGAGCACTGTGCAGAACAGTTAAAAATTAAACCTCTGGCGGTGGGGTGTGCTTTTTCCCGAGAAGATGTTTGTAAAGGGAAAGGCTGTGAAAATAAGAAGTTTGCAATTGGGTGTAAAAGGCCTCCTGGGAGTGGTTCCAGTTCAGGAAAAAATCTTCTGAATCATCGTCATCGCAATCGTCGTCAGCGTCCCCGCTGCCGCTTCCGTCTGTGTCATCCTGGTTCATTTTTTTTGCAAGCTCTACGCGATGCGAGGGACTTTCTTCTTCCAGGATGGGCACGTACTGGAAGACTGTAAAGATCATTCCTGCTAAAAAGACGAATACGAATATGAATCTTAGTTTTTTCAGAGGGGATAAAACTAGTTAAAATTAATTCAATATAAAGTTAAAAAAATATTAAAATGTTGAAAGGTGATTGCTGAAAGACATAGACACTTTACAATATTTAGAGATAGAGTATAAAGACTTCTCAATTTATCTCTCAACCACCAGCTCTCAACCATCAACTTTTCTACGCTGCGCCCAATAATAAAATATAGGAAAAACAAGAAGGGTGAATAGGGTTGCTGTTACAAGACCTCCAATAATAACTACCGCAAGTGGTTTCTGTGATTCTGACCCGATACCGGTTGACAAGGCGGCTGGCATTAATCCGATTGCGGCCATAAGTGCGGTCATTATTACCGGTCTGGTTCTAACTTTCACAGCTTCTACGATGGATTTTTGCAGCGACCAGTGATTTCTGAGATTATGCTGGAACTCCGTAATCAGGATTACTCCGTTTTGGATACAGATGCCAAACAGTGCAATAAAACCAACTCCTCCTGATATGCCGAAGTTAATACCGGTAAGATGCAGTGCAAAAATGCCTCCAATAATTGCAAAAGGAACGTTCACCAGCACCAGCAAAGCGTCTCTGAAATTTCCAAACATGATAAAAAGTAAAACAAAAATAAGAATGAGACTTACGGGCACAACCTGACTTAAACGTTTGGTGGCCCTTACCTGGTTTTCAAATTCACCTGTCCATCCAATTTTATATCCTGCAGGGAGTTTAATGTGTTGGTTTACATTCTTCTGTGCTTCAGCAATCGTACTTCCCAGGTCTCTTTCACGAATGGAGAACTTTACACCGATAAAGCGCTTAGTGTTGTCGCGGTAAATAAATGCAGGGCCTGTCATTTTTTTAAGACTGGCGATTTCTTTTAAAGGGATCCGCGTGCCTCTTACAGTGGGCACCATAAGGTTCATGATGTCTTCTTCGTCTTTACGATATTCCTTCGAGTAACGCACACGAATATCAAATTTACGATCGCCTTCATATTTCTGTGTGGCTGTTTTTCCACCTACGGCCATTTCAATAATTGTCTGGGCATCGGCTTTTTGCACACCGTAGATCGCCATTTTTTCTTCATCCAATGACACACTGATTTCCGGTTGTCCGATGTTTCGTAAAATCCCTACATCTTTAATTCCCGGTACATTTACAATTTGTTTTATAACCTCGTTGGCAATCTCATCCAGTTTGTCGAGATCATCACCATAAATTTTTACGGCATTGCTGGCATTGATACCCGCCACCGCTTCGGCAACGTTGTCGATAATAGGCTGGGAGTAGTTGTAGACTATGCCCTGGTAATTCTTCAGCACTTTGTCCATTTCTTCCACAAGGTCATCGGTACTGATCTTGCGTTGCCAGTCGTCTTTGGGTTTAAGATTTACTTGCATTTGTACATAGTAGAATCCGGAGGGATCTGTCCCGTCATTGCTTCGACCTGTTTGAGATAACACCCCATTTACTTCCGGAAATTTCATAAGTTCTTTTCTAAGTGTGGTAACGGTTTTAATGGTTTCGCTTAACGAACTACTCATTGGTAATTTCGCTTCCACCCACAGGGCGCCTTCATTGAGTTGAGGCAAAAATTCGGTTCCCAACCAGCGGGTAGAAAAAATTGAAAACGCGAGAATAACAAAAGAAACAATAAGACTGCCCCGTTTATGTGAGAATGTAAAATGGAAACCTTTACCGACAATCCGGTTAAAAAAATCAACCACCACATTGTGTTTTTCTTTCACATTCTTTTTCAGAAGAAACGAAACAAGCACCGGTACCAGGGTGAGAGTGAAAATCAGCGCTCCCAATAAGGCGAAGCCAAGTGTGTAGGCAAGTGGTGAGAACATTTTACCTTCCACTTTTTGAAACGCAAAGATCGGAAGTAAAGCAGAGATGATAATGAGTTTGGAAAAAAACACAGCTTTTCCTAAGCTGGTGGCAGTCTTTTTTACTACGCCTAGTTTTGCGAGTTTGTTGAAACGCGCCATGCCTTCTTTTTCAGCGAGATGATGCAGCACAACAAAGAGACCCTCCACCATTACCACAGCGCCATCGATAATGATACCGAAGTCAACTGCTCCCAGGGACAGAAGGTTCGCGCTCATACCTTTTAGCTTGAGGCACAGGAAGGCAAACAGCAGAGCGAGAGGAATAATAATAGATACAATGAGTGTCGTACGCCAGTCGGCCATAAAGATGAGAACAATGAGTGTAACGAACACAATTCCTTCCAGTAAGTTATGCATCACCGTGCGCGTGCAGAATCGCATGAGATTGTCGCGGTCATAAAAGGCTTCCATTTTCACATCGTTGGGGAGAACACTGCTGTTCAATTCTGCTATCTTTTCTTTTAAACGGGCCAGTACTTCACTTGGGTTCTCTCCTTTACGCATCACCACAATTCCCTCCACTACATCATCATTGTCATTCAAACCTGCCTGCCCAACCCGCGGTGCGCTCGACTCGATAACGGCGGCTATGTTCTTTACCAGGATAGGATTGCTGTTAAAATGATCAACAATGGTGTTTTCAATATCTTCGATGCTGTTTAAAAGCCCAAGTCCCCTTACAACGTAAGCCTGTCCGTTCTTTTCAATCACGTCACCGCCAACGTTAAGATTAGCTTTGGTAACTGCCTCGTACACCTGGGTGGGCGATAAACCGTATTTTTGAAGTTTAACGGGATCGACTGAGATTTCATAAATTTTTTGCTGGCCTCCAAAGGCAACAACATCCGCAATGCCGGGAACAGCCCGTAACTGACGGTCGATAACCCAATTCTGGAAGGTTAATAACTCCCTTGTATCGCGATTTTTACCTTTTAATACATAACGGTAGATCTCACCCGTTGGGCCATAGGGCGGCTGCACGTCAGGGTCAACTTCTTCGGGAAGTGTAACGTTTCTGAGCTGGTTGTTTACCTGTTGCCTCGCAAAAAAATCATCCACGTCGTCCTCGAAAATAATTTTGATGACAGAGAGTCCAAACATGGTGATGCTCCGCACGTTTGTTTTTTTCTGTACGGAATTCATTGCAATTTCTATGGGCGTTGTTACAAAACGCTCTACTTCTTCGGCACTACGACCATCCCACTGTGTGACAATAATAATTTGTGTGTTGGTTACGTCAGGGAAAGCCTCTATGGGAATGTTAAGATAACTTATCCAGCCAGAGATCACCAGGATACCCACCCAGAAGAAGGTAAAGAACCTGTTTTTGAGTGAAAACGAAATGATGTTTTTAATGAATTTGTTCATGCTCAGGTCAGATTAGTCATTTAAAGCATCGTAAATCAGCAAGCCGTTTTTTGAAATAACGCTTTCGTATTCATTTACCCCCGAGCTTATGTAAGTGATATCTCCAATGCTCTGATATACTTCAACCTGTCGTGTCTCTATTTTGCTGCGGCTTTTGAAAACCATGACCCAGTTTTTGCTTTTGTCAAATATGATTGAACTGGAAGGAACCGCGTTCATTTTTTTCTTCTCGGAGAATTTCAGATTTACAGTTGCATTCATTTCTGGTTTAAGAAGGTGATCAGGATTATTGATCTTAATAAGAATTTTCATAGCTTTTGTTTCGGGATCAATCACATTAAAGATCTTGTCTACC
>JAEUTM010000307.1 GCA_016788025.1 Bacteroidia bacterium | reverse complement strand
GGATGAAATAACTTCCTGCGGCAAAGGAAGAAAGGTCAAGGGATTTGCTTCCGTTAAATGCACCGGTGTTTAATATTCGTCCGCTTACATCGTAAATGGTATAGTTTACGTTGGAATTCAAGCTGCTAACCATAGTTAATTGGTTTGCAGCAGGATTTGGGAAAAACCCAGTAGCATGATCAATATTAACAAGCTGTGTAATTCCAACTGGTGCAGTTGCCAATACTGGTACAGTGCTGTTACCTCCTGTTAACGAACCGCTGGTCCCATTTTTACTTATTTTGCCCGTATTGCTTACGGATAAGTTCATGCTTGAGTTAGCGGGTAATCCGCTTTTTGCAAAGAACCACAATTCTCCAATTTTTCCTGATCCACTTACATCACCTCCGCTAGTTCTAACGGTCGCGCCGTAGATTTTGTTATTTATAGCGTCTACTTTTCTGAATATGATATTCTGACTGGAAGCGTCCAGGAAAGATGCAGTGTAAACAACGTAAGCCATATTATTTTGAATAACAGCGTTGTCAAGGTCTATATCAAACATCACACCATAAATCTGGCTTACAGGACTGGCATTAGTTCCAAGTTCAATGTCTACCTTATTCCAGCTGCCTTCAAGTATATAGTTATTTTGAGAAACAAGATTAATATCTCCTGCTGAACTGCTTCCTGATGGCTTAAATGAATGAGTTTGCATATAGTTATTATATACAGCCACAGTATCGTTTGCATTAACCGTACCATCGCCGTTACAATCTGCATGGCATTTGTTTTTTCCGTTGCTAACATATCCAATCCAGGCATTGGCTTGTTGCGAGTTCCACGCGTTTCCTCCAGGAGCACGAACAGGACCTGTATGACTTGCTTGTAGACCAAGCTCAAGGATATCACTACTGTTAACAACTCCATCGCTATTGGCATCACCAGGCCATACATTAGCACAGCTGGTGTCTGCGCAGGCATATACAGTCGCAGTTCCGATACATCCATTTGATCCAAGACCTGAAACGCTTAATAAGGTGCAACCGTTATTCGGAATGAGGCTTAAACTCGCAGAGTTAACTGTAGGTGGAATGGTGTTCCATGTGTAGCTGTTTGCACTTGCGGCACCCATAGCGAGCAATGATGTGCTGGATCCAGCACAAACGGTTACCATTGGCGCGCCCGATATACTAATGTTTGGCGGTGAATTAACGCCAATACACATAACCGAATGATTCACGCAACCCATTGCATCAGCGCCAGTAAGTGTATAACATGAGGGACCTGACGGCGAAACATTTACTGACGATCCAGTTCCAATATTTCCAAAATTCGCATCTGTCCATGTATAAGTGTTGGCTCCGGACGCGGTTAGAGTAACAGTATCGCCAGGACAAATTGAAGTAGGACCTCCAATGCCAACATTTGGAAGAGGATTTAAATAGATGCCAGTGGTATAAGTTATCGCACAACCGTTTGTGCCGGTTACGGAATAAACGGTGTTAGCGGTAGGCGTAACCACTATAGTAGGAGAGGTTACATTACCAGGAGCCCAGGTATATTGATTTGCACCACTTGCAGTTAGAGTCTGACTTTCTCCTGCACATATATTTGAGGAAGGAGTAACTGTTAAACTTGGGAAAGGAAATACCGAGAAACATGCGGTTGTAAACAACGTACAGCCCGCGGCATTTGTTCCGCCTAAAGTATAACATTGGCTTGAGGTTGGAGTTACAATAATTTGTCCGGCGGTGGCAAGCGTGCTCCACGTATAAGTCATCGCTCCTCCGGCCGTAATAGTACCGGTTGTTCCGCTACACAGAAGGCCACTGCTGGGAAAGGTAGTAAAGGTAAGCCATGTTGGACAAGCAATTGTCGTAGTCATCATTGTAGAACTGATAACGGCATTGCTTGAATTTAAAGCAAAACAAGTAATAGAATAGGTTCCGCAACAAGTACCCAGACTTAAACTAGCAAAAGGATTTGTAGTCGTTGATGTATAGCCGCAGGTTGAAGGGGATGTAACAAGCCAGGAATAACTTGTGGTACCTAGCGGTGAAGCAGTAACCGAAACCGTTTGAACGGTTCCCAGGGGATCCCAGCAAGGAGGTTGTTGAGCTCCGGTCCATTGGAATGAGAGCTGAGCTTCTAGTCTTGCAAAACAAAGAACCATCAATACAATAAGACAAATAAGTAAAAATTTTTTCATGCATTTTTTGAGTTATGGTTAGCTTTTTGAAAGCCCACTCAACAAAATTTGAGTGGGCTATTGATGTTTTATTCGATGATTAGTTTTTTATAAAGAGTCTTGTTCCCTTTTTCAAATCTAACAATGTACGTGCCATTCGCGTAGTTAGAAAGGTCAAGAGTCTGTGTTCCGTTTATTTGTTTTTTCAGAAGTTCTCTTCCAATCATATCATACACCTTAACATTCAAACTTTCTGCTGACTGATTACTAATCGTGACAAGTCCGGAGCTAGGATTAGGGTAGATCTGAACGTCTGACTCACTCATGGTGTTGGCAGAGATTCCTGTACATGCATTTACAACAATCAATTTGGCAGCTGAATTTGTGCAGTTATTGGTTGAAGTTCCAACAACACTGTAAACAGTTGAAGCAGTTGGTGTAACAGTAATCATTGAACCAGTCGAGCTATTATTCCATGTATAAGTTGAAGCTCCTACGGCAGTGAGAGTTAAAGCGTCTCCCGCACATACCATTGTCGAATCGCCGCCCAGGATAAATACAAATGGTTTTGGTCTTACCGTCACGTTAACGTTAATGCTGCTTTGACACGCGCCGTTACTTCCAATTACCATGTACGATGTACTAACATTTGGGTTTACAACTATAGCACTGCTTGTAGCTCCAGTGTTCCACCAGTAACTTGCAGCGCCGCTTGCCTGAAGTGTTGCGCTGGAACCCTGACAAATATTGGTATTGCCTGTTACTGTGAGGAAAGGAATGTTTTGAACAGTGATGCATTTAACAGCCATACCTGTGCAGCCGCCGTTGGTTTGGCCAATAACGCTATAGCAGGTACTTACCGAAGGGGAAACTGTAATAAACGGCCCAGTCATTCCATTACTCCAGGTGTAAGAAGCAGCGCCGCTGGCAATAAGATTGGCACTGCTTCCGCCGCAAAGCACATTGTTGCCACTTATTGAAATAACAGCCCCCGGTTGAACGCTAACGCATTTAACAGTTTTGTTTGAGCAGCCGTAGGCATTGTAGCCGGTTACAGTATAGCAGGTATTTACACTTGGTGATACTACTATGCTGCTGCCTGTAAATCCTCCCGGCGACCAGAAATAACTTGTCGCGCCAGTGGCGGTGAGTGTTGTGCTTCCGCCGGCACACACAGCATTATTGCCTGAAACGGTGATATTTGGGATTGGTGCTACAGAATAACATCCAGTGGTGGTATTTGTGCAGCCTGCAGTGTTAGTGCCGATAACAGTGTAACATCCGCTAACAGATGGACTGATCACAATATTCGGTCCGGTTAAGTTAAATGGTAACCAGGTATATGTAGATGCCCCGAATGCTGAAAGAGTGTCCGGTTGACCCGCGCAGAAGAATCCACTCGCAGTATAAATGCTAGGTTTTGGCTTAATGTTCACGCATATATTGT
>JAEUTM010000202.1 GCA_016788025.1 Bacteroidia bacterium | reverse complement strand
GTCCTGGATTTATATTGTCCTGTTGTGTCATTCAGCAAGGGTGCAACAGAATCTCTTTGTTTATAACTCGTGTTAACATCAATTTCGGCTCCCATTGGATTCCCAATCCAGGAAATACTACTGCCTGCATCTATATCGAATTTTTTATTGATTACATTTTCAAGCGTAAACAAGTAATCACCATCCGTAATCACGTAGTCTCCATACATCTCAAATTTTCCAAGTGTATTCACATAAAGACGTAAATCACCCTGCCCCTCAACATTCAGAACATCACCATTTTTTTTGTCGATAATGATCTGAACGGCGGCCTCAGGTGTCGCATGAAGTTTCATTTCCAGGTTAAAACCACTCATACCTTTTTCTTTCTTCAATCCAATGGTATCTTTTTTTACAAATTGGATAAAATCGTTTTCACTGATTTCTGCCGGACCATCCAACGGAAGGTAAAACTTGCTGTTTCGGTTAGTGGTGGCTTCAATCTTCATAAAAAGATTGTTCAGGTAGCCCCAGATTCCAACATTTCCGGTTCCATAAACACGTCCATAAAAACTGCTGTTGTTTTTTTCCGAAGTGTTTAACACCAGCATATTGTTATAATTAACATCGAAGTCGATTTTTATCTTGCTGAAATTATCGTGGAATATATTGCCGTTTAATGTGCCCTGAGTGCTTCGGGAGTTTTTATCCCGGTTCCCACGATCCACTTCCCTGATGTTAAGATCCGAAAAACGGATCTGATCGGTTAACAATTCTATGTCTCCTGTAATATTGTAAGTTACATTGGTGTAGTCTACTTTTATTTCGCTATTGAACAATCGGAATTTTCCGTCAATCTTTACACGGTCTGGTGTTCCGTGAACCTTACCACCTCCATTTACGAACCCTTTGTTAATGGTCAGTATTCCTTCCAGAAGAGGATTCAGCAAACTTAAATTTGCTGGTTTCGCTGCAAAATCAATATCTATCGATTCGTCCTTCTTCTGCAGATCGTAAGTTCCTTTGAAAGAAATGTTCTTGGCCTGGTTACCGAATTCATCCAAAACACCTAGAGAAGTAAAGCCTTGCAGCGATATGTATTTTTCTTTTGTATGGTAATTTGAAGTCACAATTACCTGGCCAATGCTATTATCGTTTATTCTTAATTGGGAAGCGGTAAGATCGCCTTTAAACGTTAAATTTTTATCCGGGTTGGATAGAATCACATCGCCGTTCAGAACGCCTTCCATTTTTAAATTCCAGATTTTTAGAAGCTGATTAAATTGTTGAAGTACAAGGTTGTCGACGGAGATTGACAAACTGTCTCCTGGTTTGCTGGATAGTCCTCCGGAGGCAGCAATCTTCTGATCGTTATTTACAATCTCCATATGATTTACAATCAGGGAACCGTCTTTAAAAAGGCTGAGTTTGCTGGGTTTTAACAAACCCCAGGTGCTATCATTTAATGTAACGGCTATTTTGTTATTTGAAATACTGATAACAGAATCAGTGAAGGAAACCTCTCCTTTTAATTCTCCTTTATTGGAAGGCTTTTTCAGGTTGTCCCAATCGAAAGCGTAAGTCAGATCTGTGTTTTTTGACTTAACCGCAAAATTAAAATTTTCGAGATTAAGGCTGTCTGAGATCTTCAGGTTTTTCCCGGAGGCTTCGGCAACAACAGTATTATTGCTTTCATTCAAAATAAACATAAAGTCCTTAGCCTCGTATGTCTTATAACTTACTTTGGGTGAATTGAACTGGATATTAAAACGCATTTCCGGGGAATTGTAATTTCCATCGATAACGGTTCCATTACTCACCATGGCATCGGGAAGGAAGAGCTCATTGATAGCATTGAATTTTTTAATCTTTACCTGAAAAGTGACCTGGTTTGAAAATTTTCGTCCGTCGGTTGGTTTTGGAAAGAAGTTTGGATAATAGTAATACAGAAAGGCATCAAAAGATGGTTTAAGTTGGCTCAGATTAAACTGACCGTAAGCCATTGCGTTTAAATACTCTGAATTGAGACGGATCTTTTTTTCCGCTTCACTCTGATCAACCAGGATGTTAAAGGTACTGAGCTTGTAATCTTTTTTCCGGGTTTTGTAAAT
The DNA here is from genome assembly GCA_016788025.1 of Bacteroidia bacterium. Lineage (GTDB taxonomy): Bacteria > Bacteroidota > Bacteroidia > B-17B0 > Aurantibacillaceae > Aurantibacillus. Next base: position 404 of record JAEUTM010000202.1, on the reverse strand, counting down.
TGTATTGTCAAGATTCACCTGACCTGTAAGATTATCAAGATTATCACCATTTAGCTTGATGAAGATTTGTGAAGACAACACGCCGCTGTCGGCTCGGTTAACAAAGTGCAGGTTGGTTAAACTCAAACGGTTGATCGTAGAAATAAAGTCCATTTCCGGAATTTTATTCTTAAAGTTGATGGTTCCGTTAAAGTCAAAATTTGCATTGGTATCATTACTCACAAGCAAACCTTTAAATAATCCTTCCGATATGTTGCCGCTCAGTTTAATTCCTTTGTAATCATATTTGTTGAATTGAAGGTTCTGCACTGCGCCGTCAAACTCAGCTTTTAATTTTTTAATATTGTATCCTTTTCCTTTTATGGCGAAGATCATGCTCAAGGCATTAAAGTCGACCTGCCCGA
>JAEUTM010000113.1 GCA_016788025.1 Bacteroidia bacterium | reverse complement strand
CTTTCTAACAACAGTCCTGATGTTGCTTTTAACACTGCATTAACTGAAACGCAAAAGAATCTTGGCGTGAACAACAACGATGACTTCATCACTTTGTTCGAAAAAACCTACAAGAGAATCGCTCCAAACGGGAAACTGGCTCCTTTGTTCCAGTCTATTGAGAATAAAACCAAAATCTCTTACAATTCAAGCAATGAAGAGGTAATAGCATTCATTAAAGAACGTGTTGCTGAAGCCATTGGAAATGCCGAAAAAACATTCCGCAGCCGTATCGACCGTTTTGGTGTAACGCAACCAAACATTCAGAAGCTTGAAGCTACCGGCCGTATTCTTGTTGAATTACCTGGAGTAAAAGACAAAGCACGTGTGCGTGAATTATTACAGGGAACTGCAAATCTTGAGTTCTGGGAAACGTTTGAAAACGGAGAAATTGCACCTTTACTCGACAAAGCAAACGGAATCGTTGCTAACTACCTTGCCTCACCGAACAAAAAGGATACTTTAACAGCTGATTCTTTAGTGGCTTCTAAACCTGACAGTGCTTCTGTTAAGGCCAACACAACTGTTCCTGACATTACAAGTCCTACGGTTGCTGCTAAACAAGACAGCACTAAAAAGGACACTGCGGCTGTTAAAACTGCTTCTGTAAACCCTCAGGATACTGCCATTAAAGGTTTTCAGAAAAGAACTCCTTTGTACGCCTTCTACCAGCAAGTGCTACCTCTTGTTCCTTTAAAAGGACGTGTAACAGTTGACGAAAAAGGAAATCCAAAAACTTACGCGGAAGGCGCTTGTGTTGGTATTGCAACCTCAAGAGCAGATACGGCTAAAGTTAACGAGTACCTGCGCATTGCAAAATCGAAAAATATTTTCCCTTCAAAACTTAAGTTTATGTGGGGCGCTAAAGAAGTAGAACAAAAAGACGAAAACGGTCGTGTTGTTGGAAGCTACTTCGAGTTATTCGCAATCAAACAAACAGATAGTAAAGGTCGTGCTGCTTTAAGTGGTGATATCATTACTGACGCCCGTAAAGATTACGATCAACGCCAGGGTGGTGTTCCGCTCATCAGCATGAGCATGAACAGCGAAGCTGCTCAAAAATGGAAAACCATCACAGGCGCTAACAAAGGAAAATGTGTTGCCGTAGTTATGGACAACATGGTTTACTCTGCTCCACGTGTTAATTCTGAGATCGCTGGCGGACAGTCACAAATTACCGGTAACTTCTCCGACGAAGAAGCTGATGCTTTAGCCGCGATCTTAAGTGCTGGTAAATTACCTGCTCCTGCTCACATTGTGGAAGAAAGCATCGTTGGTCCGACTCTTGGTCAGGAATCTATCGACGCAGGTCTCTTGAGCTTTGTGATAGCGCTCTTGGTTATTCTTGTGTTCATGGCTGCTTATTACAACAAATCTGGTCTTGTTGCCAATATTGCTTTGATTGCCAACATGTTCTTCATCATGGGAATTTTAACTTCCCTGGGAGCTGTGTTAACCTTACCTGGTATCGCCGGTATCGTATTAACCATTGGTTTGGCGGTTGACGCGAACATCCTCATCTTTGAACGTGTGCGTGAAGAGCTGGCGCTTGGAAAATCAACCAGCCAGTCTATTAAAGAAGGTTTCAAACATGCGATGTCTTCTATCATTGACTCGAACGTTACTCTCGCAATCCTCGCGATTATCCTTTATGTGTTCGGTTCTGGTCCTGTGCAGGGTTTCGCTACTACATTGTTCATCGGTATCTGTACTTCCCTGTTCTCTGCAATCCTTATCACCCGTGTGATTTTCGAATGGATGCTTGAGCGCAAAATGGAAATTCCGTTTGATAATAACATGACCCGCAATGCTTTCAAAAATCTTCATTTCGATTTCGTAGGCAAACGTAAATTGTATTATGGAATTTCCACATTGATCATCATTGTTGGTGTTGTATTCTACTTTAAGAATGGTGGGTTAAACCTTGGTGTTGATTTTAAAGGAGGCCGTACTTACCAGGTACACTTTAAAAACGATATGAATACAGAAGACATCAAGAAAGCTCTTGAGCCTGTGTTCCCGGATGCTGCCCTGGAAGTAAAAAGTATTGGTGCAGGAAAATCCAACAAAGCTAAGATCACTACCACATATCGCGTAACCGATAACAATCCAAACGCTGATCACGAGGTAGATTCCTTATTGAATAAAGGTTTAACCACTTTAAACGTTCCTTTTGAAGTGCCATCTCAACAAAAAGTTGGTCCTACCATCGCTACGGATATCGTTTACGGTGCTTATGGCGCTGTATTGTTCTCATGTTTGATGATGTTCCTTTACATCGTAATACGTTTCCGCAAATGGCAATACGGACTTGGTTCGGTTGTGGCTTTATTCCATGACGTGCTTATCGTATTATCGTGTTACACTATTTTCGATGGTTTATTGCCACTCGAAATCGGTCAGGATTTCATCGCTGCGATCTTAACGGTAATGGGTTATACCATGACAGAAACGGTGGTTGTGTTCGACAGGATCCGTGAACGTTTAAATGAAAGTGGTAAAGCAGATGTGTTTGGCGAAGAGCGTAACAAACTGATCAACTACGCATTAAACAGTACCTTAAGCCGTACCATCTTAACATCATTAACCGTTTTCTTCGTACTCCTTGTGATCTTTATCTTCGGTGGCGAAAGTATCCGCGGATTTATCTTCGCTTTATTAATCGGCCGTGTAATCGGTACTTATTCTTCGTTGTGTATCTCTACTCCAATAGTGGTAGACTTCGACAAGAAAAAATAAATTTACCAATCTTAAGAAACCTCTCTGGCAACAGGGAGGTTTTTTTATTTAATACAGACTAAAACCACTAAGACACTAAGATCACATAGAAACACTAAGAGTTTTTACTTAATGTCTTTTTGGTAAATAAACGACAACAGATGAGCAAACCCTGGGTAGGTTATATAGCGGTAGGATTTTTATTTCTTGCAGGCGTTTTGGAATGCATTGGAGGCTCTTACAAACTTGGCATCTTTTTTATGGTGCTTTCCATAATAAGTCTTTGTCTCCGGATTTATTTCAACAAGAAGCTTAAAGATGAGCAGCGTCGAAATAAAGGACTATAATCCTGTTTACCAGGCTGGCATCGATGTTATGATGCGGGAAATTCAAAAGGAATTTAAAGAAGCCATCACGGGCCCACAATCAACAATTATTAAACAGGTCTACCGTCTTAGCGGACAGAAATACTGGGTTGCCTTATGCGGTGACAAAGTTGCCGGTACTATCGGCGTTGTATTAAGTACTTCCGGTTATGCCGAAATCAAACGCATGATGGTACACCCTGAGTTTCGCGGAACTGAAATAGGTACTGCCGGAAAATTACTTCAAACTGCTTTGGATTGGATAAAAACGCAGGGCATTAAAAGAATTTATTTGGGCACCATGGAACAATTTAAAGCTGCTCAACGTTTTTACGAGAAGAATGGTTTTGTCAAGATTGCTGAAAAGGAACTGCCAAAGGATTATAAGATCAATCCGATTGACACTTTGTTTTATTCCAGAAATTTAATTTAAAGAAGAGGTTCTTAACGCTCGTCGTTGATCTGATCAGCTTTGAAACCTTTTGTATCGAACACAAACATGGCGTCGGCCATTTCCACGTTTGGCTTCAGGCTTTTTACATCGTACACCTGCATGCCCTGATCTTTCATCATCATCTTTAATTGAACGATCTGCTTTTTGGCTTTATTGATGTAAAGTTTAACTGTATGAAATTTCTTTTTCTCAGGTTTAACAGCAGGAACGAGATCGATCTGGCTACATGCAATGGCTCCAACGTTTTCATCCTTCACGTATTTGTACTTGTAACCTGTTTCATACATAGTAAAAATAGTGCTTGGATTCTGTTCTTCGCTGTTTGGATCAAAATTCTTAATTGTTACTTCCTTCGCGTCTTTGTTATAGTTCCAAAGTGTTTTACCATCGCAAACAATAACGGTTCCAGGAATTTCCAATTTAAACTTCTGCCCTTTCACCTGTATTTTCCAGGTTTGTGGTTTTTCGGTTGGTTTTTTGTCTTTATCAAAAACAGAAAAAACAACGTCTGCTGAAATGGTTTTATATGCTTTGGTCGTTTTGCTTACTTCATCCAGGATGGCTTTTGCCTTTGGATCCTGATCCTGTCCATTCACATTCAAAAGACCAGTTAATAAGAACAAAACCGCAATATATTTCTTCATAGTTTTAGCTTTAAAGGAGCCTTAAAATTAAGACGTCCAAAGATAAAAAAGGTTTAATAAATTACTAAGGATTTAAGGCAATTTACCTGGTTTCCCGGGTCATTATCCGCGTAAATACTGAATTTCAGCCCTCTATCGATTTCTTAATTTTTGCAAAATCTCTTCGGCCTGCATCATATCCTTCACCAAAACCTCACGGGCTTTGGAACCTTCAAACGGACCAATAAATCCGGCTGCTTCCAATTGATCGACGATCCTGCCAGCTCGGTTATAACCTAACTTCAATTTACGCTGAAGAAATGATGCGCTACCTTGTTGAAATTGTACAACCAGTTTA
>JAEUTM010000087.1 GCA_016788025.1 Bacteroidia bacterium | reverse complement strand
TACAAGACGCAAGAGAGCGTTGGCAATCGCCCGGCCTTGACTTTTGGCCACTTTTTGTCAAGAAAAAGTGGCGTGGCAAAAATAAATTCCCCGTTATTTCCGTAAATTTATTTCCAATTCAAAATGTTTTTGAAAGGAAATACCATCTCACTCCGCGCCCTGGAACCAGGCGACGCAAACCTCCTTTACGAATGGGAGAATGACCGCGAGCTCTGGCCCGTGAGCTTTACCCTGGTTCCTTTCAGCCGGTTTATACTCGAAGAATTTGTTCAGTCAGCTTATAACGACATTTATACGAACAAACAATTACGCCTGATGGTACAAAAAGAAAACGATGCTGTTGGCATTATTGATCTTTTTGAATTTGATCCGCAGCATGCAAGATGTGGTGTGGGTATTTTTATTCATGAAAATCATCGTCTCTCCGGTTGCGCAGCCGAATGCATTGAGCTCATAAAAGACTATTGTTTTAATACCTTGCTTCTAAAGCAGGTTTTTGCACACGTGAATGCTCTCAATCTTCCCAGCCTGGCTCTTTTTGAAAAAACAGGGTTCGAAAAAACTGGTTTAAAAAAGGCCTGGCACAAAACGGGTCTTAATTCTTACGAAGACGTTTGGTTTCTCCAGTGTTTTAATACAGGTGACTAAAACTTCTTTCATATTCTCAAAAAAAACATACGTTCTCCTTTTCTTTTTTGGATTGGCAGGCATAGCTATGATGTTTACCAACGCTTGTAGTTCTGGTGATAATAAAAAAAATAAAAGCATCACACAAGATAGCCTCTTGTATCTGAATCATTCCGATTCTGCCAAATACGTCGGCATGAATACCTGCAGGCAATGCCACCAGTCCATTTACAATACGTTCATCGAAACGGGCATGGGAAAGTCCTTCGACCACGCCACGCGACAAAAATCTTCAGGCAACTTTTCGAAAGCAGAAATCTATGATCGTTTTAGCGACTTACACTACAGGGCCTTTTGGGATCACGATAGTTTGTTCTTTAAGGAGTTTCGTCTTGAAGGCCGTGATACGGTTTTTCAAAGAACCGAACAGGTCAATTACATCATAGGTTCCGGGCAGCACACCAACTCGCACATGTATTCGGTAAACGGGTACGTGTATCAAATGCCAATGACCTTTTATACGCAGAAGAAAAAATGGGATCTTCCGCCTGGATTCGAAAATGGCGTCAACACCAGGTTTTCGAGGAAAATCGGATTGGAATGCATGAGTTGCCATAACGGCTACCCCGACTTTGTGTTAGGCTCCGAAAACAAATTTGAACATTTACCAACGGGAATTGATTGCGAGCGATGCCATGGCCCCGGAAGCATTCATGTTGAGCAACGTCAAACAGGCTCTAGAATCGATACTTCAAAATACATTGACTACTCCATTGTCAATCCGGCGAAGCTCAGCATCGATGCCCAGTTCGATATTTGCCAACGCTGTCATCTGCAAGGGAACGCCATTCTAAAAGAAGGCAGATCTTTTTTTGATTTTAAACCAGGACAAAAACTGAGCGAGTATATTTCGGTGTTCCTTCCCAAATACAAAAATGCCGACGATGAATTTATCATGGCCTCTCATGCAGATCGCCTTAAACAAAGTCCTTGTTTTATTAAATCGTACGAGAGAGTAAAGAACAAAAGCGCACTCAAACCATACAAGGAAGCAATGACTTGTGTTACCTGCCATAATCCGCACGTGAGTGTGAAACAAACCAACAAAGATGTTTTTAATGATGCCTGTCTAAATTGTCACAATCAGTCTTCAGCTGGCAGTCAGCAATTCGCAGTTGGAGCCAACCAGTCAACATTGCAAATTGCCCACAGCAAACTGCCCACTGATAACTGGAAAAACTGTGTTAGTTGTCACATGCCTGCCTCTGGCTCAACCGATATCCCTCACGTTTCGGTTCACGATCATTATATTCGGAAACCAATTTCCACAAACGAAAAAGAAAAAATCAAAGAATTTGTCGGTCTCTTTTCCGTCAATGAAAAAAATCCTGACAAAATCACGAAAGCAAGAGCCTATCTCGACCAGTACGAAAAGTTTGAACAGAATCCCGTGTACCTCGATTCGACGGTTTATTTCCTGGATCAGGTAAAGGATCTTCAGAAGAAAGCCGGCACACTAATCAAACTCTATTTCATCAAACAACAATACGATAAAATCATAGCAACGGTTCAGCAGCTTGGTCCTAAAAAAGCTTATGACTCTGTTTTCACCAGGAAAAGCTACGACAATGCACATGCATGGTCGGCATACCAGGTGGCCGAGGCTTATTCCGGTGAGAATTACCCAAGGGAGGCCCTTAAATGGTTCCAGCGTGCCTGCGACTTAGCGCCCTACAATTTGGATTTCAGGAGCAAATTAGCCTCCACACTTGTTAACATGAAGGATCTTCAAAAAGCGTCAGAACAGTACGAATTTATTATAAAAGAAAACCCAAAATTTGTATCCGCATACTCAAATCTGGGTTATATAAAACTGGTAACTGGCTTTCCTGCAGAAGCGATCCGTCTGTATACAATAGGTGGAAAACTAGATCCAGACAACGAAGCCCTTTTATTAAATTTGGCTGGGTATTATATTTATATGAAAGACAAGTCCATGGCTAGGAAGCAACTGGAGCATGTGTTGAAAAGGAATCCAACGAACCAAAGAGCAAAAATGGTTCTCGATCAATTAAAGACAATATGAGCAAGAAGAAAATAAGAAAGGGAATTGTAACATTGGCCGTACTGGGGGCTCTTGCGGCAGGAATCTACCTTGCATACAGGAAATTATTCTCAAAAATCGATCTTAAGGATAAGAACTATACTTACATCTACATAGAAAACGATCATGGACTAGAGGAAGTAATAAGTGAGATAAACGCTGAGAGTATTATTGAAAATGTAGAATCTTTTGAGTGG
>JAEUTM010000067.1 GCA_016788025.1 Bacteroidia bacterium | reverse complement strand
TTTAGCACTCTTACGAGTTTGTCAAATTATACTCCGGGAATTTGGCAACACGTCTATTTTGCAATAGACAATAGTGTTTTGTCTCTCTACCTAAACGGTATACTTCAGGGAACAACAATGGCAATGCCAAACTTTTCTTATGATACCAATGCTAAGGTTTTACTCGGATCTTCGAAATTCTCTTTTGGCTCCGCACCGTTCATCGGTTATATGGATAATGTTAAATTTTATAATCGAATTCTCGCACCGGCAGAAGTAGCTCAGCTGTATTCTCAGGATCCCAATTGTATATCCGTAACACAACCACCCATTTCTGGTTTCTCCACCTCACCGCCTTGTATTAATACACCTATTAGTTTCTTTGATACTTCCCTTCCGGGCGTGGATTTCTGGGAATGGTCAGTAACCAGCGGTACCGTTTCTGATCCATATGTTCCTAACCCAAACTTCACCGCAAGTACTGCATCAGATTATACTATAACGTTAATCAGTGAAAACGATTTTGGATCAGATACGATTAGCCAAGCAATTCATTTAAATCCGCTGCCACAAATGTCGGTGACATGTTCACCTATGAACTTTATTTGTCAATGGGACACAGTAACTTTTATCATGAACGGAAACGCGACTACTTACACTGCGTCTATTAAAAATCTGTCGACACCGTCAATGGGAACATTCAGTTGTGCAGGAATTTCAACATGCAGCTGGCCGCCGAATCACTACATGGGTACGTATCTATTGCGGGCGTCAGGCACAAATTCATACGGATGTTTGGGGCAATCGGATAGTTTATATGTTAAAGTAAATGTTTGCGAACATTTGCCCGACGCAATCGATGAAAATGAATTAAATGAATTTGTCGGAATATATCCGAATCCCGGAAAAAAAATTATAATGGTGAAAAAACCTTTTGCGCTTTGTAAGTATGATCTGATTGATATCACGGGAGCAACTGTTCTGAATGGAGAGTTGAAGGAAGGCCCAAAAGCAATTATTGACCTTGGCGAAAAACCGCCCGGAATTTATTTCCTGCAAATAAATGCAGATGGTAAGACCATCACCAGAAAAATCGTAAAATCAGATTAAATGAAAAAGGTACTATCAACAATTATTTTACTACTATCTGTTTATCTCAAAGCCCAGGTAAACCTCGATTCCGGACTCACAGCCTGTTATCCCCTGAACGGTCAGGTGTTAGACATGATAAATGGATATAATGGAACAGCGTATAATGTCTATAAGGTGTATAATAGAAACGCCGAAGCTAATAAAGCATTACGTTGTCAGGGAACTTTGTCTTCTTTCATAGAACTTCCGGGAAGCTTCAGCACAAAACCAAACGCAATTTCTTTCTCTTCCTGGATAGCCCCCGGCACCTCCTTCGGTCAGGCTCCGGTTTATGTATTATATACCCGAAACCAGACAGCGAGTCCTACTAACGATACGGAAGCATATGCCCTAATGTTGGAAAATGTAACGGGAGGAAGAAAACTTAAACTTATTAAGAGTAACGGTGTGCAAACTTACTCATTAAACAATACTACAGTTTTGACTAACGGTTTGTGGTACCACATATGCTTCTCCATTGATAGTGCAAGCATGTCTATTTATGTGGATGGCATTTTAGAAGCATCTATTCAGGCACCTTTGAATTTGTCATATGGATCAGCAAAAAAGGTCTATATAGGAACCTCGGCTGAGATGAATATAGAGAGGCCAAGTGACATAAGGATTGACAACCTGAAATTTTATAATCGTGTGATTTCACCGGCAGAAGTTTTGCAGTTATTTCAGAACGATCCTGGGTGTCATCTTGCAAGTCAGGCTCCAGTCGCATCATTTTCCATTTCAGTTGCTTGCGTTGGGCAGCAAATTCAGGTTACAGACTCTTCATCTAATTATCCTGAAAGCTGGTATTGGACAACTTCGGGCGCAACAATTACAAACTCTCTCCTTCCAAATCCAACGTTTACCATTAATTCTGCTGGCACTCAAACCCTCACCCTGATAACCGCAAACGAGATAGGATCCGATACTATTTCTAAAGTATTTGTGGTTCATCCATCGCCTGTTTTAACGGTAGTCGTAACTCCATCATATGTCGTTCTGGGAGAACCTGTAACAATTACTGTATCTGGTGCAGATACATACGCCTGGCTTGGCGGCAACACTTTTGGTCATACCACACAGTATCAAATGGTTTTCACTTCGCCGGGCAACAATGGGTTTAACATTGTGGGAAAAGATTCTTTAGGCTGTAAATCAAGTAAAAATACTGGTGTTTATGTTAATATTGCTCACTCTGTTGAAGAGAACGCTCCGACCGAAAGCACAGTAAGAGTTTTTCCAAATCCAACAACGGGAGGTTTGATCATAGAGAATTTTCAAAACAGGAAGCTTTTTTATGCGCTTAAAGATGTAAAAGGAGCGACTATTCTTGAAGGGATAATTGAAAAAAGTGAGGGTATAATTAATCTGAATGAACAGCCCGTCGGAATTTATTTCCTGCAATTGAAATTAGGCGACAAAATCATCACCAAAAAAATCGTTAGGTCGAATTAGGAATCAAAGTCCAATCATTCACTGGTAGTTATTTTTTTGTCTCTGTAGAAAAAAGTCTTTGCGGGTATGTAAGACATACTCAATTCAAAGCCACCTCGGGCGTTTGTGCCGTTTTTAAGTTTTGAGATGTTAATGTCATAGCTAAAACTAATTGTATATTTTCCTTTAATATCTACTCCGCCATTAACAATAATAGCATCTCCAATCCGGCATGACAAGCCAATGTTTAACGATGACCTTCTAACGAGGCCAGTATACTTGGAATCTAATTTCATATAACGTTTAATCACGAATCCTGCTAGTACTTCAGTGTTTGGTTTTTTCATTTGCATCAAAAAGAAGGGGCGAATTGCATAATCCCTATTCTGCAAACTGGTTAAAAGATCTCCGTGAATAACATATTTTGTCTGTCCGGATATCGGATTGTTATTTAAAAAACTTCTTGATTTATTTAAATGATAAAAAGCTAATCCAAAGGAGCCCCTCAATTTCCTATTACCTATAAGACCTTTATCGCTTTGATTATAAACCCACACCAATCCACCTGCGAAGTCCACATGGAAAAAATTTTGGTTCTGAAAAGACTCTCCGCTATTCAAGGATTCGTCATAACCTCTGCCATTGTATTGATTTGGAAAAATCAAACCGGAATTGTTTAACTGAGTTTGCGTAAAACTTGCTTGCAGGCCTAAGCCCAGATGGGACATTTTGTTTACGGAGACGGAGGAAGCCAAAGAAAGATTGGTTGAGGTATTGCTTATAGTACCGTCGCCCATTTTATCCTTGTATATTGATACGCCAACAGCGGATCTGCCTATAGATCGTTTTTTGGAAGATTTTGGGCCGGGGGTACTAACATGCACAGATTCCTCTGCTCTGAAACGTGTTTCCGCTGAGATGCCATAGGAAACGTAAGGTGATGAAACCGATTTCCATTGATCACGGTATACAATAGAAGCTCTTGAAGGGTCAATTGCGCCGGTAAGCGCCGGGTTTAGCAGCGATGGTTGATTAAGAAACTGCGAGAAATGAATATCTTGGGAGCTAAGTTTTAGGCTCCAGAACCAAAGGAAAAGATATATCGGCTTTTTCATCATTATCTCAGCAGGGTTATATTACCTTTTTTATGGATCGGCCCGCTTGGTCTACTGGCTGTTATAATGTAGACAAAAACATCCGAATTAAGTTTTTGTCCCTTATATGTTCCATCCCAGCAGAAAGAAGGGTCACTGGATTCATAAATATTTTCGCCCCAACGATTAAAGATATTAATATGAAAATCGCTTATACATTCATTCCATCCTTGTAGACAGAAAGCATCATTTGTCCCGTCTCCATTAGGTGAAAAAGCGGTTGGAAATGAAAAATTAAAATTTTCGCAGCCTACGGTGATAACTATACATGTTTGACTGATGCAGGAGTTTAGGGTAGAACTTACGCATATCTTTGCACTTTCGGGAGGAGACGCAATGGTTGAAGTGCAGTTTGAGCAGCTTAAGATATTTTCCGGACTCCACTTAAAATTCTCGCCCCCGGTAACAGTCAGAGTGATGCTTGAGCCTTCTTTTATCCGGGTACTTTCAGTTACAATTAAATTTGGTTTCGTCAATACCGTTACCTGCGTAACGCCAATGCCTGGATTTACGCAATTGGCCCCGGAGAATGAATACTCGATATTGTAAGTTCCCGCTTGAATTGTTTGAAGGTTTAGAAAGCCCTCGGGCGACACTGATGTGCCTAAACTGTTTGAGGAAAACACGCCTCCATTGCTGAAGCCCTCTATTAATATTGGCGGCGAACCATCTGAATTTTCACACATAGGTGGGTAGGAAAATTCTATAACTGGGTTGCTTGTTGGAGTCAGAATAACAGCAACAGTCTTTTCTGAAGAACAGCCATCATAACTTGCAACCACAGTGTATACGTAAGATTCTGTCGGAAAAATAGTGATGCTTTGTCCAACAATATTCCCAGGATCCCATGTATAATTTGATGTAAAGCTGTCTGTAGATTGAGCATGAAGTGTAACGCTGCTCCCTTCACAAACACTTGGTTGCGGGATGTTTATCAGAGGAAGGGGTTTAACCACAATCGTTTCGGACAGGTCTGTAAGACAACCATTAGGCGCAACGCCGGTTACCGTAAAGAATAGTGTGCTGGAAGGTGTAAAAGTTATAACATTACCTATTGTACCATTGCTCCAGGTATAACTTTGTGCTCCGTTAACAGTCTGAGTGATTATAGATCCGGCGCATATGCTCGTATTACCTGAAACGGAAAGTGTTGGGCCGGGAAGTACTATTATGTTTATGGTTTGCCTGTTCTGGCACCCATGAATATCAGTTCCTGTAACGGTATAGGTTGTATTTACTACAGGTGTATCGGTTAGCGTGCTTTGTAAACTTCCATTATCCCAGGTGTATGTAATTGCACCAGAAGAATTAAGCTGAACAGGTTTCCCCTGGCAAATTGTATCAACTCCACTTATCTGAATGTCAGGCTTCGGATAAACAGTTACAGTCTGATATGCATTACCCAGGCAATTGGCATTGACGCTGTAGGTAGTCGTAATTGTCGGTGACACAAGTATTGTTGGGTTGTTATCTCCCGTACTCCAGGTGTAAGAATTATTTCCCAGAGCCGTTAAAGTCAGAGACTGACCGCTGCACATGGTAAAACCAGAAACACTGGTTATAGAGGTACCGGGTATGATTAACTGCTGCTGGATAGTATCTGTGGCTAGTACACAGGAATTAGTGTAAGTATAAATATATGAAACAAGATAAGTCCCGCCACCCGGATAAACATGGGTAGGGTTGGTTAATGTGGAGGTGTTTGCAGATCCTGATCCGGGATCTCCAAATACCCAATGACCGGCCAGAATCGTAAACTGTGGTACTGCGCAGATGGAAGGTTGAACGGGGGCGAAAAAGGAACCTGTCAGACAGGTTAGTGTGTTGTTAACGCTGGATGTAAAGGATAATGGAGTAGGATAACTGGTCATGAAATTAGGAAGTGTATAAACTGCATAGCCGGGGCTGGTTACAACTGCCTGATCCACAAAATTACACGCGGTGCCGGTAACATTTGGATTGTCTATCCGGCCCAAAACGCCGGCACCCGACCTTGCAATATATATTTTATTGTCAGGCCCCAATTGGAGCCCTGCCAGGCCGCTCGTGTTTGGCGACGCCGTTCCCACAACCATCATAGAGTTGACAATTCCGGGGCCACTTCCTGCACAAAGATTCCATTGATAAAGTTCAGGAGCAGCCCATCGCGTACCATAAAGATTTTTTTCGTCGGGAGAAAATTCGACACTATAAGCGGCAGGAAAATTATTGCCTAAAACCAGTGAGTTTGAAACAACGCCGGTGGCAGCGTCAAAATTATACAACTCAAACGATTCTAGATCACAAATCGCGAGGGCTAATTTTCGTCCGCTGGGTGAAAATTTCATAAATCCCTGACTCCCACCAATGCTTCCATAAGGCGCATAAGAATGAATCGTTCCAATACCCGAAAGCACAGGGCTTGTGCTAACTCCTGCAGAAGTTACGAGGTACGCTCTAAATACATTTGAATACATATCATGTGACATTACCCAAATATCTTTTCTATTGCAATGATAGGTGGCGGTAAGCTTTTCGGATGTTGGGGTTACGAGCCCGAAGTTTTTTATCGTAACGGATCCCAGGCCCGCTGCAAGACTCATATCCACTATAGAGTAATTTAATCCTCCAGGGTTCGCCTGGCCGTCCGCAGTAAAAATTATATAGAGGGAATTATTACCGGGCTGCTTAATAATCAAGGCTCCCTGAACAGGAGTATTTGTACCTAGTAATCCGGTGCCATTTGCCATTATCTGATGATTTTTATTCCATACCGTGTCGCCGTCAGTATAGAATAACAGATTACCAATAGCATCGGAAATGCAAGACGTAGCCTCAAGTTCATTTGTTTGTCCATTTTGAACGACACTTGGAGGATTGGTTGTAAAATCCATGCCACCATTAAATCCAAAATACCATTTTGATGCCTGGTTCTGTCCGTGGCCGTGAAGAGATAAAGTCAATAGGATCAGAATAGAACTGTATTTGAAAAGATCTTTCAAGCAATTGGGTAACTTTAATAAAGATAGATAAAAAAATTATCCGGGAAAGGAAATTTTAATTCAACCTGTAAAAGAAAAAGAACACTGCTGCCGCGGCCCATTCCGGTTTCACGTTATTAAAGCGCCCTAAAGTGGCGTAGTGTTGGTCCTGAATAGTTCCGTCCTTCTTAATGTATCCTATTGTGGAATAATGTTGGTCCTGAACGGTTCCATCTTTTTTAATGTACCCTAAAGTGGAATAACTTTTGTCCTGGATTGTTCCATCCTCTTTTATGTACCCAATAATGGAATAGTGCTTGTTCTGCACGGTACCATCGGTTTTTATGTACCCAATTGTGGAATAATGAGCATCTTCAACTGTGCCGTCTGCTTTAATGTAACCTACCGTACCATAATGACTATCCTGTAAGTTCTGCGAAAAACCGAATGTGCTTACTAAAGCAAATATGAAAAACAGATTTCTCAAACTA
>JAEUTM010000330.1 GCA_016788025.1 Bacteroidia bacterium | reverse complement strand
AGGGTCTGAAAAGTACTCCAGGATATCGTCGCTATTGTCATGTAAACTGGTTGAGATAAGAGGATTTCCCAACTCTTCAATAATTTCCTTACATATTTTATTATCGGGAACACGGATACCAACTGTTTTTTTGTTCTGTTTCAGGAGCTTTGGTACCTGGGCATTTGCCTCCAGTATGAATGTATAAGGACCTGGCAATGCCTTTTTCATCACTCTGAAAATATGGTTGGGGATAGCTTTGGTGTATTCCGACAAATGACTTAGATCGGAACACACAAAAGAGAAATTCGATTTTTCTGGTTTGATGCCTTTGAGCCTGCAAATGCGTTCAATGGCTTTTGTCTGGGTAATATCGCAACCCAAAGCATAGACGGTGTCTGTAGGGTAAATAATAATTCCACCATTACGCAGACAATCTACGATTTGAAACACCGTAGAATCGGAAATGTTATTTTCATTCAAGCGCAGAAGCATCATTTAAATATACACAAATTCGTATTGGTCAGCGAATGAGGAACTTTTTGGTTCCATGCAGATGAAGTACCGGTTGAGTTTTGGCTTCTAAAAAAAGTTACCAGCTTACTTTTTGACTGTGATGCGTAAAAAGGGATTCCATTACTGGCATTTTCCACAATAATATTACATTCACCTCATTTTTAACAATAAACTCCCCACTTAACTTTGCTTTTCCCCAGTCTCCCGGCTTATCTTAGCATTTCCCCTGACACACACGGGCTTCTATAAATGAGAACTATTGCACTAAGCATTCTGCTTGTTATAACCATGTTGTACCAAGCGCAGGTTAAACTTCCTGCTCCTTCTATCCGAAAAACCAGCGTTTATTTTTCCGCAACCGGAATCAGCAAGATAAACCGTTTAAAACTAAACGACATGTTGGTGGAAAACCAGATAGCACCTGTAAAAACAATGCATTTTCCTTTTGCGATCGGTGCGAATTTTCAGAAAAATAAGCTTGGTGGAAACGCGGAATTGGCTTTAATGAATGTGCTGGTAAAATCAAACAGACCGAAAGTTAGTTATATCACAGGTCGTGTAGGCTTAAATTATATGATATACGAGCGTAAAGATAGATACCTTTTTCTTAATGCCAACTATGCTTACACTTTTGCGGCTGCAAAAGTTCTATATAGTGAATCACAAGCCTCATCCATTACGAGCGGAAAAAAACAGACTCTCGAATTTAATAACGGTTTCCACACTGTTGGTCCCGCTATTTGTTTTGGCTTGTTAGATGGCCGCCAAACCATTCTTATAAAAGCCGGATACGACTTTGGTTTGATGCACTCTCAATGGAATTCTTCCAACAAATCAGTCACAGCCTTTCCTTATGAACGCTTTAATCGTTTCTACATGTCGGTGGCCTTTACGCTGAACGGGATGGGGCTGTAGGTTTATTATTTCGGGTTTATTATTCCGTGTTTCGGGTTCAAGATTAATTTCAGATTTCTGCTTCACGCCTTTCCTGATGTAGTTCGCCAAATGTATGTTCAAAACAGCTTTTCAACTTTGAACATTATCAGAAACGCGTCATCTGAAGCAGAGCTTTTGAATCTGAATTTTGAGGGGATTCCCTCATAAACCCTTGTTAGACTAAGAAAGCAAGCAATATTTTAACTCAATAATTTTTCGATTTGAAAAAAAAAAAAAAATACATTTGGCGTAAATTAACCCAAAACCCAAATGGAATTATTCAATTTAACCAGGCAAGAAATTCGGATTCTGCAACTGATATGTGAGGAAAAAAGCAACGAAGAAATTGCACAGCTTTTATTTGTAAGTAAACGCACCGTAGAATGGCACAAAAATCAGATCCTTACCAAAACAGGCACAAAGAATATCATTGGTCTTTTTAAATATGCAGTAAAAAACAGTCTGTACAATTATGCTTAGATAATTATTTGCTCTTTACGATTTTTGCATAATTTATTCCCGATGGATAACTAACTGTGAAACTTCACATGTTTCACAATTCTCGGTTTTGAAAAAATACAATCCGTTACTTAAAGAAACCGTACTCATTTCATTTTTTCCGGGATTCAGTTCCAACCTTGAAACAAACTGTCCGAGCGAATTATAAATTTTAATAGCAGTTTTGGAATCACTTTCAATGGTAAGATTTGTGGAGGCTGGATTAGGATAAAAACGAATGGACTTATTGGGTATGTTTTCTGCTAGGAAAGTACATTTTGAAACCGTTACCATTACTGTTTTTTCTCCGACACATAAATTGCCGTTTAGGATGCCTGAAAGAGTAAAGACAGTATTGGCAGAGGGATTCGTTACCGCAATAGTATTGGTTCCTGGATTCCCGTTCCAACTATAAGAAGTGGCGCCCGTACCCATCAGAACCGTGCTTTCGCCTTCGCAAAGAAAAACATCACCGCTTACGTTCAATGAAGGAGCTGTATTGGTAAAAGTAACCAACTGTCTCAAAGTATCAGTATGACAGTTAAAGTTCAATGCCAGTTTCACTGTATAAGTGCCGGGAGCAGAATAATTGTGTGTTGGATTCGCTGCCGAGGAAGTATTTGAACTTCCGGACAGGGGATCGCCAAAATTCCAGGACTGACTTAACACGGAATAAGAGGGCGCCATACAGGCCGAGCCCGGTAATAAAGAGATTGGAGGTGGTACAGAAAATGTGACCCCGGCGCATGCATTGGTGTTGATCGTCTGTGTAAAAGCCGTAGGTTTTAACCTGAACCATTCGGTTGAAAAATTTGGTA
>JAEUTM010000595.1 GCA_016788025.1 Bacteroidia bacterium | reverse complement strand
AGTTTTTGTTGGCAAAAGTCTGACGTGTATTCATGTCATATCCCAGAGGATAAATCTGTCCACTGCTACGCAGAACTTCGTTACGTGCAATATCTCCATCAGCTACAACAATCATTTTTGTTTTTTTTCCATGATCGATGTGTTTGAAGTTTGTGTCATTTAGCAATACAGACGGCAAACGATTTTCAACAAAGCTTCTGAACTCTCCCTCAAGCAAACAAGCCACCGGCTGGTATGAATTAATGAATTGGGTTTCCTTCAGTTTCATTCTTGTAATAGCCAGGTGTATTCTTGCTGGTGCTGGCTGTGTGCGGGTGTATTTGGATGATTTTAATAAAATTGTTTTGTGGATGCCCTTTGCAGATTTAATGGTATCCAGGGTGCTTGCAAAATCAAATTTGATGAGGTCGAGATTCTTAACAATAGGATGATCAACGTCTGGTAACACCAAAGGAGAATAAACCCAGGGCAAAAGCTCCCATTTAGGTTCGCCTTTCTGGAATCCTGTATTTACTTTCAGAAAACTGCATTGTATATCCTGTATCAGAACAGGGTTTAAACGAACCCCGTATTTATAGAGCATGTCTTCAATATTTAATGGACGATTGATCCCCATGCTATAACCCTTTCTGCCAAGAGAATCAAGATTCGTGTACACAGGATCGATAAGCCAGAGGACTTTCCCCCCTTTCATAATGTACTGATCAATCACATAAATCTCTTTATCTGTAAAGGCGCTGTCTGGCTTCGAAATGATGAGTGCGTCGCTGCCATTGAGAGAACTTAGTTCCCTGCCAGGAGTTATGTTGGTGCGATTCACTACATAATATTCTGAGAGGGCTTTCATGAAACCATATTGCTGGAGGGTATCTAGTTCGGCGTGACCCTGCAGGAATGTAACTTCCGCCTTTCTGGTGCGCATTAATTTGCGGATCGTGTTCGTAAGGCTGTATTCCAGTTCTTCCACACTGTTGTTCACAGAATTTTCAAGATCAATTCCCGGCGATTGCCTGCTGAAGATCTGCCATACCGCTTCTTTATTATGGTAACTCACAATGGCTCCCGGCCAGATTCTGTTCTGGGTCGTTTTATCCTTCCCGCGCATGGTTATTTCTTCCGGTACCAGACCTTTTTCGTAAAGCTGTCTTTCAATATTCACCGCCTCCTCACCTGTCAACCCTTCGCCGGGAGTAATAAATTCATATTGTACGTGTTTGTTGGAATAGGCTCTGAACTCGTCCAGCATTTCTTTTGCTTCGTTACGCAGTCTTGTAAAAGCAGGATTAAAATCACCGTTCAGATAAACCTTCAGGTATACCTCGTCTTCCAGTCCGGCCAGCAGGTTTTTTGTGGATTCGGCCAGTGTATAACGTTTTTCGGAAGTAAGGTCAAAACGTTTAAAGTAAAAGGAACCGATATAGTTTGCTAAAAAGATAATGAGCGCAAGTACAATCAGGTTTGTAATGTCGCGTCGCTTATTAACAGAAGTTATTTTCTTTTCGTTCACCATTTTCTGCTCTCGAGGACTAAACGTGTAAACAAATTAAAAAGAATGATAGTACTGAGAAAATAAAGAACATCGCGTGTGTCTATCACACCGCGGCTCATGCTGTTATAATGTTCGTTGATACCCAGATTTTTAAAGAACGCATCATATTTTCCGAATACGCCACTTTGTGCAATATATTCGAACCCAATG
>JAEUTM010000591.1 GCA_016788025.1 Bacteroidia bacterium | reverse complement strand
TGAAGCAAATCGCTACTACGATGAATATATAGAAGGCGTTGGTGCTTTCTGGGATTATTACGTTGGGAGTGCTCATAAAGGTACTAAAACTTATTTAGTGGCTGCCCATAAGGTAAACGGCAAATCCTGCGGATCTATCGGTCCCTTTCCAACAGGATTAAATGAGGCAATTAAAAACGCTTTTTTTGTAAAATTTTATCCCAATCCTGTTGTTGGCACCTTACAACTGAAACTGGATGCAGCCAAAGCATCACAGGGTTACAAGATCGAAATGAAAAATGTTTTCGGTAGTGTGGTTTACAAATCTGACGGAGAATTATCGCTTAGCGAAACAGAGTTCGATTTTACGAACCTTCCAAGAGGAATTTACTTTTTTGAAATCTGGCAGGAAGGACAATTAAGAGTCGTAAGAAAAATCACAAAACAATGAAAACTTAAATTGAACTAATCTATCATCAATTTTTTAGCATATGAAGAAGTTCCTACTTTCCGTTATTTTGTTTGTTTCAGTGTTTTCAAATTCTCAGAATTTTACAAACGGAAGTGTACATGATTACGACGTGGGTGATACTATAGTATTCGAGTATAAAGAATATTCTATGACATCTACATCTTTTACTCCACCCAACGTTACATACCGGGTTTTCACTCAAAAAATCTATTCGGTCACAATGGATTCTGTCACGTACCATTTCATTGATCGCGTATTGGATCGTGGCACAGCCCCCCCTTACCCTACTACTTTGATAACCAGCAGCGGTAGTATACTTATTAAAAATTTAAGTACCCCTATTGTATTTACCACGACATCATCAAACGACACTTGTTATAATGTTTTTGACAAAAGCTACATTAACGATTGTGGCTTTCATGTTCATGAACATAAAGAATCCTTTTTATGTGCCTGGGAGGCCAATCACGAGTTTACCACGCATATCGAGGGTGTTGGCTTTTTTTATGATAGTTATCATGGCAACTGGTACCCTGTAAAGGGCAAAAGTACCTCGCTTGTTGCTGTTCATAAAGTAAATGGAAAATCATGTGGACAAATTGGCCCTTTTCCAACTGGATTAACTGAATTATCAGCCAACACTTTTGCAGTAAAGTACTATCCGAGCCCCGTTGGCGATGAGTTGCACCTAAAGGTAAGCGCGGCCTTGGCTTCACAGAGATTTAAAATCAAAATAAAAAATGTTTTGGGTCAAATGGTTTACAAATCCGATGAAGAATTTTCGTTTAGTGAACCCGTACTCGACGTTAAGGGACTTCAAAGAGGAGTCTATTTCCTTGAAATATGGCAAAAAGATGAGCTAAGATCTACCAGGAAAATCGTGAAAGAATAGTAAAGAACTTAGAATTCAAACTTATACCCAACACCTTTTACGGTTTTGAAGTATTCGTCGCCTATTTTTTCGCGAAGTTTACGGATGTGAACATCGATTGTACGATCACCCACAACCACTTCATCTCCCCATACCTGGTCGAGGATAAATTCGCGGGTAAATACCTTTCCTGGCTTGCTGCTTAATAACGCAAAAAGTTTAAACTCTTTTTTCGGCAAAGAAATCTCCACATCCTTTTTAAATACAGAGTGTTTTTCTTTGTCAATTCTCACATCGCCAAACTCAAGGTTTGTTTCAGAATTGGCTGCTGTTTGCAAACGTCTTAACAATGCCTTTACCCTGCTAATAAATACACGTGGTTTTATTGGTTTAGTGATGTAGTCATCTGCGCCAACTTCAAAACCGGCTATCTGTGTGTAATCTTCACTGCGTGCAGTTAAAAAAGCAATCAATACGTCCTGAAGTCCTTTTTGTTCGCGAATTTCCCGGCAAGTTTCGATGCCATCCATGTCCGGCATCATTACGTCTAATACAATAAGGTGTGGAAGTTCTTTCTTAGCGATCTCAATAGCGTCCTTTCCATTGTTGGCAGTCAAAATTTCGTACCCTTCTTTCTTAAGATTGTAGCCCAAAAATTCTACAATATCCGGTTCGTCGTCAACTAACAGTATTTTAAAAGCTGAATTGCTCATGTTTCATCAAAATTACTTTACAAAATTAACAAAATAGGCAGGGGGCAAAAGTTAACTTATTATTAAGTTATTGTCTGGAAACAACATTTATGTTAAACTTTTGGTAACATGAAATTTAAGTACCAATAATTTAAGAGTCTTTGCTTTGCAGCATTAAAACACATCACAACATGTTGCAGAGACTATTTTTTATTTTAACGTTCTTCTTAAGCATTACTGTTTTTTCTCAAACGGGGAGAGTTTCCGGTACCATTCTCGATTCAAAAACAGGCGAAACACTTCCCGGTGCAATGGTTCTGATAGAAGGGACCTCCAAAGGCGGTGCTGCCGATTTCGATGGAAAATTCGTGATCAATAATGTACCCGTTGGTAAAGTTACACTTGTAGTCAGCTATATCTCTTACACCACGAAAAAAATTGGCGGTGTAACCATTACAGCAAATGAAGCAACAGATGTAAATGTGATGCTTGATGCGTCTACCTCAGGAGAACTTGCAGAAGTTGAAGTTGTGGTGACCTTAAACAAAGAAAATAATACAGCCCTGGTTCTCCAGCAGAAAAACAGCGCCAGTGTAAGCGATGGAATTAGCGCAGAAACAATAAAACGTACGCCAGACAGAACTACCAGTGATGTTTTGAAACGTATCAGTGGTGTCACCATTCAGGATGACAAATTTGTGATTGTTCGCGGATTAAACGAACGTTACAATGCGTCTTATCTTAATGGTTCTCCCCTGCCGAGTACAGAACCTGACAAAAAAGCCTTTGCTTTTGACCTGTTTCCCTCTAACATGCTGGACAACCTGGTAATAAACAAAACTGCTACGCCTGATATGCCTTCGGAATTTGCCGGCGGTATCGTACAGGTAAACACAAAGAGCATTCCTGAAAAGAATTTTGTTTCAATCAGCGGAGGCGTCGGCTACAATACAGTAACAACGGGTAAAGAAAAAATTATTTACGATGGCGGTAAGCTTGACAAACTAGGATTCGATGATGGTTCGAGAGATCTTCCTTCCGAAATTCCGGCGCTTGAAAATAAGTCAGACTGGATCAAGACTCAAGATCAAGGTCGTATGGCAACCTACTTCAAAAACGATTGGGGTTACAGCACGTCCAAATTCGCGCCAAATTCTATGTTACAATTTGCAACGGGATACAACTTTAAGCGGAAAGAAAAAGACTTCCTCGGCGTTATTTTCAGTCTTGGATACAATTCCACTCAAACGAAATACACGTTAACAAGAACGGAATACGATGGCTTGACCATTTCAAATGCTGATCGTGAAAAAGTACAACTTGAACAAACGTATGAAAATTCAATTAGCCAGACTCAAACGTCGACCGGTGCTTTGCTTAACCTGTCCTGTAAATTGAACGACAACAATTCCATCAGTCTGAAAAATCTCTTTACCGGATACGCAGACAACAAGTTCGTAAATGCATATGGTTCTAATCCAATTGGTGCTCCAGGTCTAACCAATCGTATCAACACCCGTTTCTTCACTGCCAATCAAATTGCCTCTTCTCAATTAAACGCCGATCATTTCTTACCCAAATCAAAGATCAAAATCAGTTGGAACATGGGCTTGAGTGCCATACAAAGAAGTGTGCCAAATATGCGCTTTACTTCGTACACCAAAAGTGACGAACATGATCCGGACGGCTGGTACAAGGACACTACCTACCGCGCCGATATATCCTCAAGCACTGGCCCGAACTATGCCGGTTACAGGGTATATTCAAAATTGAACGAAAAAGTTTACAACGCAAAAGTTGATTTACAGAAAACATTTAAAGTATCGGAAGCTTTTAAATTTGATATTAAGGCTGGGGGATTGTATCAAACACGCGATCGCCAGTTTAACATCAGACAATTTGGACTTGACAATTTTGAATTCGGTTCTATAAAAAAAACAGACAGTCTCCTGTATCTACCGGAAGATCAAATCTTCGCACAACAAAACATGAGTGTGACACCTGATGGCGGCGGAGGATTTAAGCTTATTGAGATTACGAAGCCAGACGACAACTATCATGCGAACTCAAAATTATATGCAGGATATTTAATGACCGAACTGCGATACACCGAAAAATTGCGTGTGATAGGTGGTCTGCGCTACGAAAGTTATTTCCAACAGGTAAAAATCAAATACCGGACGATAGATTCTGTATTTGTGAAGAGCACGGTTAACGATCTTCTTCCTTCAATCAACCTAGTCTACAATCTCAACAAAACTCTTGGCGTCAGGCTAGCTTACTACAAAACTTTAAACCGTGCCGAGTTCAGGGAACTTGCAGTTACCAGCTGGTTTGATCCCGAAACACGTTTATCGCTTGCGGGAAATGACAGCTTAAGAAGATGTTACATTAATAATTATGATGTGAGATTTGAAGCTTATCCCGGGCGTGGACAACTATTTACAGTTACCGGTTTCTATAAATACTTTAATTCACCTATCGAACGTTATATGATGGGTGGACAAGAAAATCAAATCATTTATAAAAATGCAAATTATGCAAATGTTTACGGAGCAGAACTTGAATATCGTGTTAACCTCGGCGCCATTCTCAAAAAAGACTCTGTAAGATTTTTGAATAATCTAACTCTGTTTACCAATTTATCGCTTATTAAATCGGTTGTTGATGTAAAAGGCATTAATGATAAAGTTCCGGACAAACGTGAAATGCAGGGTCAGGCCCCTTACGTTATAAACGGTGGAATCTCTTATGTAGATCAGAAATACAATTTCAGCATCACCGGAATGGTAAACCGGGTAGGTCAAAGAATTTACATTGTTGGGAATGATCTCTACCCTAATCGCTGGGAAAATGCAAGAACTGTAATAGATCTTCAGTTAACAAAATCACTTCTAAAAAATCGTCTCGAGTTACGTTTTAATATTAAAGATCTGTTGCACCAGGACTGGATTGTTTATTATAAAGGCGACGATCGCAAAAAAAATGCCTACAGTAAAGATACTGACTACGTTAACTTCCAGAGAAACTACGGAAGTACATACTCGTTTGTGTTAAGTTACAAGTTTTAACTTTTATAACCTTAGGGTAACATAAAGTTTATTCTTATTTAATTTTCAAATAATGTTAGGTCAATCTCCAGTACTGAACTTTGCAGCGTTAAGTAAAACTTACAATAAACTTAAAACAACTAAAATGAAAAAATTTCTATTCTCTGCTGCTACGCTGTTAATGTTAGGAAATGGCATGGCACAAAATTTCTTTACCAAAACCTGCTATCGCGGCGCTTTCGCTCCTGCTCCTACCCCAATGTGGACAGACAACTGGACTGAATGGGA
>JAEUTM010000538.1 GCA_016788025.1 Bacteroidia bacterium | reverse complement strand
TTCTCATAGGTATTCGAATTGCTCAGGTCCCAAAGCATGTTGTTTAACACGACATTATTATCGCTTTGAAACGTAATACCATTGGTGTTACTAAAATAGGCTACATTGGACATGAACACGGTGCCGCCTACACCCTGAATCGTTCCAACCGTATTACAACCCAAAAAATAACAATTTTGAACAAGTAAATTTTTATTAGCGCCTCCGGCATTAATGTTGAAGATTTTTCCTGAAGCCGCAACAAGCGTGAGGTAGCTGATATTACCCGTTCCCGATCCGGTGAACAGTTCACCCGAACCAGTATATATTAATTTATCATTTCCCGAATCGTCACCCTGGATCGTACAACCGTTCAGATTTATTTTATCGCTTAGCGAAATAGAGCCGTTAATCTCGTAAAGAGTCCCGGAAGCAAGCGTAATAACACCTCCCGATGCTGCCGGCAAATCAGAAGCGGATTTTACCAATACATAATTACTCCGGGTTGCATCCATTGCAAAAGACTGCCATTTGCTGCCGTTCCACTGGTACGCGCCATCGGAGATACTGCCGCCAGAACTGTAAACCATCATTCCATTCGGAACCGGCGCGGTCATCGGACTTGCCGAATTCACACTGCTTAAAGCAACACGTGGGGGTAAAAAACCCTTATTGCTACTTTCAAGTTCTAACATCGAATTAGCGTTGATGGTATTGGGATTGTCACCAATCTTTACCTGTGCCTCTAATCCAGTCAACATTAATATTACAAGACAGAGACTTAAAATTTCTTTTTTCATTGGACTTAATAATTTCATGGGCCAAAGATATTTCGCATGGGCAGGGGAATTCTGACCATGAAAAATAGAACCTTAAGCATGTAAGATATTTGGGCTTATTGTAAAAGAGAAGCTTGTAAAAAGGTGTGGAAGATCGTTATTCCTGCTGGCGGATTAACAGGCAGTAGCCATTGCCATGAAGGTTATTAATTTCTATCCGTGGATCGGCGGAGAGGTATTTCCGGAGTTTTACGATGTACACATCCATACTTCTTCCCGTAAAATAATTATCTTCTTTCCAGATTTCCTTTAGCGCGCTTTCCCTGCTTAACACGTCATTTTTTTTGCGGCAAAGGAGATGGAGCAGGGCCGATTCTTTAGGAGATAGTTTGGTTTCCGTACCTTCTTTATGTTTTAAAAGCCTGAGTTTTGCGTTGAAATTAAAAAGACCAAGATCGTAAAGGTGTTCATGTTCCGGCTCTATGTATTGTTTGCGTTTAAGAAGGGCTTGGATCTTCAGAAGCAGTAGTTCCGAATCGAAAGGTTTTACAATATAATCGTCGGCTCCGTTTTTGTATCCTTTTACCATATCTTCCTTCTGACCACGAGCAGTAAGAAAGATAAAAGGAACATGGTTGTCAATCGCCCTGATTTCTGAACTTAAGGTAAATCCGTCTTTTTTAGGCATCATGATATCCAAAATGCACAAATCGAATTTGTTTTTACGGAATTGTTCGATGCCTAGTTCTCCATTTTCACATAGTTCAACGGCATAACCATTCATCCTCAGGTAATCTTTCAATACCATCCCGAAATTTTTTTCGTCTTCTACCAGCAGTATGTTGAGCATAAAAATTAAGTCGTAAGTGTTTCCGGAAATTGTAAAATAAACTCGCTTCCTTCACCAGGATCGCTTTTCAGGCTCACAGTGCCGCCATGGGCTTCAACAACCGATTTAACGTAGCTCAGCCCCAGCCCGAAACCTTTTACATCGTGGAGGTTGCCGCCCTGTACACGGTAAAATTTGCCAAAGATCTTTTTATGATGTTCTTCCGCAATGCCAATTCCGTTATCTCTAAAGCGTGTTTCAATTATCCCTTGTTTTCTGCTCAGGCGGATGTCAATAAGACTTTTCCCCTTTCCATACTTCAGTGCATTGTCAATCAGGTTGCTGAATACGGTGCTGAGATGTTTCGGATCTCCCTTGATGGGGATCTGTTCGCCATTCCAATCAAAAGAAACTTCAGCTTTTTGTTCAAGAAAACGGAGTTTGAAACTCTTCAACACTGTTTGTATCAAATGCGGCAGATCAATTATTTCCTGTTTAAAATGTACTTCTCCTTTGTCCAGCATAGAGATTTGTAATACATCTTCCACATGTTTATTTAGTTTATAATTTTCCTCTTTCAGTATCCTGCTGTATTCCTTAAAACGTTCTTCATTATTCCTGATTTGTGGATTGTTCATAGCATCCACGGCCAGCGAAATGGTTGCAATCGGGGTTTTAAGCTCATGCGTCATATTGTTTACAAAATCATTTTTTATTTCGCTGAGTATTTTTTGCCGGCGGATCAGTCGAATTACGTAATAAAAAATGCTGACAAGCAATAACGAAAAAAGAATGGATAGGATAATACTGCTGCGCATGCCAGCCATCACATAATCTTTTTTGTTGGGAAACTGGAGATATAACCACTCATGCGTCGGAATAACATTACTGCCGGTAAGATCGCTTTTGTAATAGGCAGCGGCCTCATTAAACGAATCAGATTGTGTAAGTGTATCGGTTTTGCCTGTTTTTAAAATTTTCCGACTCGAAAATTCAAAGGGTAAAAAAAGACCTCTGTTATCAAGTGAGCGTTTTATTATGGCATTCACGGTGTCTTTATTGCGCGTTTCTGTATCAAGAACAATAACTTCAGTCATTACTTTGTTCATGAGTTCCTTAACCTGTTTGTTTACTTTTTTGTTGAGAGGAGCAATCATACTGTCGATGGAAGCCAGTTGCTGCAGCAAAGAATCGGGGGAGGCTAAGCTCAGGTCGGCGTCCAGTTCTGCAAGACTGAGGTCGCTGGATATTTCGTATGTTGATTCTTTTTTAGGTTCAGTTTTTAAGGATGAGTTATTTTCTGCGATTACCCTCGAGTGATTTCCGCGCAATTCAATGCTTGTATTGCCGCCCGAACTACTGGAAATGACGATCGGATTTTTTGCAGGGCTTACCCGTTTTGTTTGTTGCACTGTCCTTACTTTGAAATGGCC
This sequence comes from Bacteroidia bacterium, assembly GCA_016788025.1. Taxonomy (GTDB): domain Bacteria; phylum Bacteroidota; class Bacteroidia; order B-17B0; family Aurantibacillaceae; genus Aurantibacillus. The sequence goes on along the minus strand of JAEUTM010000538.1, from coordinate 12,202 downwards.
CCCGCTGGTATTTGTCACCCGGACATCGTCTTCAGATTGTATAACAATTTTATTGCGCGAAGGTGTTTTGGCAACCGTATCACCGTTTTGAATAAAGTAGGTCATTTTCAAAGATTCCAGATTTTTCCGGTCACGGAGTTTTGTCCCAACTTCTGCTAATACCTCATACACGTTCCGGTTGAACTCTTCGGTTTTTTGAATATAAAAGTTTTGCAGCCAGTAAGCCTGCAATACAATGATAGAAGCCACAGACAGGCTTAGTAACACAAAAATTACCTTATAGGATCGTGTATTCATTGTAGTCAAATGTAACCCGTTTTTTTTCAGGCGGACCCAACTTTAACGTTTCCTTAACAGGCTTTAACCGCGCCTTAACCACATACGGTCGGCAGCCACTCTAATTTTGTATTCAAATGCTAAAACACTAATCTATGAAAACTAAAACGATCACTACCTTGCTGTTATTAAGCGCAACGCTGCTAACTGCACAAACCGGGCAAAACAAAGAGAACCAAGAAACGAAGGTTCGCATAAAAAAAATTGAAAAGGTAAACGGCGTGGAAAAAATCACCGATACAACCTATGTTATAAATGGTCCGGTAGATGTAAATGCCTTAGAGGACCTGAAAGGTAATAAGCTGTCTGTGCCACCAGTGCCGTCTGTCCCTGAAATTATTGTTGTAGACAGAGAAGACGATGTAACCGTAACTCCTAACGCTAGTACGAAGCCATGTAAGCCGGGATCGAACAGAATTGTGATTGTAACCGATGAGGTTCATGGGGACGGTTTTACCGAAGTGAAAATTGACGACGAATTAGATGAACAAATGGAGCGGGCATTGAGGTCTGCAGGTGTGGATGGGGAGCGTTTAATGGTTGACAAAGTGGTGACCATAAATTCAAATGATAAGGGAGATGGAAAAAAGGAAAGCAAAAAAATTGTGATTGTAAAAACGGTTAAGATGAGCGATCCAAGCGTTGAAGATCAGAAAATGCTGGAAAAACAAACCGGTATTAACGATCAAAAATTGAAGCTCGATCAGATGAATTTTTATCCAAATCCAAACACAGGCAAATTTAACCTGGCCTTTGATTTACAGGACAAAGGCGATACAGAGATCAATGTATTAAATATGGAAGGAAGATCTGTTTATCATGAGAAACTAAAAAACTTCACAGGACACTATGATCACGAGATTGATATCAGCTCACAGCCAAAAGGCGTGTACTTTGTAAAAGTGGCACAGGGCCGCCATTCTTATGTTAAGAAAATGATGATAGAGTAATTGTTTGGTTGCACAAAGCCGGGGCTGCAAACCCGGCTGAATCCCGGAGGAGAGATCTTCCGGGTTTTTTGAACGCTGATAACGCTGATTGTTTAGATTAAAGCGGATTTAAATTGTTTGAGACGGAAAACACATAATATATCTGTTAAACGCAGATTTCACGGATTGTGCAGATGTATAATTAAAAGGAAAGTATCAACTACATTTTGATCTGTGAATCCGATAGCTATCGGATCAGCGCAATCTGCGTCGTTTAGAGTGGGTGATTTATTTTATGACCCCTAATTCTTTCCCAACTTTTGTAAAAGCCGCAATGGCTTTATCGAGATGTTCTTTTTCATGCGCAGCACTTAATTGCACGCGGATACGGGCTTTGTCTTTTGGCACAACAGGAAAGAAGAATCCGATAACATATATGCCTTCCTGTAATAATTTATCAGCAAAGGTTTGAGAGAGTTTTGCATCGTAAAGCATCACTGGTACAATGGCGCTGTCTCCTTCGCGGATATCAAGTCCTGCTGACTTAATTCCTTTCTTAAAATAGTTGATATTCCACTCGAGTTTATCACGCAGTTCGGTGGTTTCACTTAACATATCAAATACGGCAATACTTGCACCAACAATCACAGGGGATAAGGAGTTACTGAATAAATAGGGACGCGAACGCTGACGCAGCATTTCGATGATTTCTTTTTTGCCACTGGTAAAACCACCCATGGCCCCACCAAGGGCTTTGCCCAAGGTTCCGGTAATAATGTCAACACGGTTCATCACGTTATGATATTCTACCGTGCCTCTTCCTGTTTTGCCGATAAATCCTGTGGCGTGACTTTCATCCACCATCACCAGTGCATTATATTTTTCAGCAAGGTCACAGATTTTATCAAGCGGCGCCACAAAACCATCCATGCTGAATACGCCATCGGTTACAATGATACGGTGGCGCTGAGCCTGGGCTTTTTTAAGCTGTTCTTCAAGATCGGCCATGTCGCAGTTTTTGTAACGGTAGCGCTGTGCCTTACACAAACGTACCCCGTCAATAATACTGGCATGATTCAATTCATCACTGATAATGGCGTCCTGCTCGTCGAACAGGGGCTCAAACACCCCGCCATTCGCATCAAAAGCGGCAGCATAAAGAATGGTGTCTTCCTGGCCTAAAAATTTGGAGATCTTTTGTTCCAGTGTCTTGTGGTTATCCTGGGTGCCACATATAAAACGCACGCTACTCATACCATAACCATGACTATCCAGCGCTCTTTTGGCACCTTCAATTACTTTTGGGTGGCTCGATAAACCCAGGTAGTTATTGGCACAGAAGATAATCACATCCTTGCCGTTAACTTTTACTACCGCATCCATAGGTGTGGTAATAACCCTTTCGCGTTTAAACAATCCGTTTGCTTCTATTTCAGATAAAGTAGTTTGCAGCTGCTCTTTTAATTTGCCGTACATAGTCAGTATTTTCCGCAAAGATAGAAGTTAGGGCTGTTTGCACAACAGATTCACGCTAAATTTCGTATTTTGTGAGTCCAAAAAATGCCGGCCCCAGGCGGCGCTGTAGATGATAAGAACAATGAACTTAAAACATCTTACTTTATTTCTTGTTTGGGGAATTATCTCACTCATTAGTACTGTGGCCTTTGCGCAAACGGGACCTGGCGGCGTAGGCACAAGTACCAACAATGCCCTCTGGTTAAAGGCGGATGCCGGTACCTCTACTACAAGCAATGCCACAGCGATCTCTTTTTGGAACGATCAATCCGGGAATGGTGTAAACGTAACACAAACGGTTTCAGCGCAACAACCTTCTTTCTCCACAAATGTCATGAATGGTTTCCCTGCTATTTTGTTCGACAACGTGAACAGCTCGGGGGCTAATGACAAACTGATAGGTCCTGACGCTTCCGTGCTGGATAACACAAGCGGTTATACTTTTTTTTATGTCACCCGGCCTATGAATTATGGCGACGCCCACGTGATCATGTCTAAGAGAACCAGCGTTTCTGTGGATCAGTCGTTCATGCTGTTTTATTATACAGGAAACAGACTTTTTGTTGACATTCAAACGACCAACGATCGCTGGAGTACAGCTGCATCTTATACCACAGCGACCAACTACATAGGTTGCTTAACTTACAACGGTGCAGTTTCAACCAGTTCCCTGCGCTGTACGTTTTACAACGAAGAGGCTTTCGATAAAAATGCCACGGAAACGAGTACGCTCGTCCCGGACAATTCGTCTCCTTTATTGATAGGCACTACAGACGCCAGTGATCCCAGGCCATTTGGCGGTTATATTGCCGAACTGATCATTTACCGCGAAGCCTTAAACGATGCCAGGCGCATTATTGTCAACAATTATCTCAGCGCAAAATACAACATCAGTTTAAGTGCCAACGATAAATATGCTGGAGATAATTCCGGCAACGGCGATTACGATCGCGACGTGACGGGTGTCGGCCAGGAATCAAGCGGCAGCAACACGTCTTTTTCAGCCTCGGTATCGGGTGGGCTTTCTCTCAGTGTGAATTCGGGACTTGATAACGGCGACTATATCCTTACCGGACACGCGGTAGCAACCAACAGTACAATTAACACAGATGTGGGAGGAATGACGGGAACCAGTAATGCCCGCTGGCAAAGGATTTGGTACGCCGATGTTACCAACACACTCACCTCTTTAAATGTAAACCTCGCGTTCGACATGAGTGACGGAGGAATGCCCACGTTTACTTTAGGAACGGTTTCAAACTATGTATTGCTCTATCGTGCAGGCACAAGCGGTAACTGGACTGAGCTAGCAACCGCGAGTTCCATCAGCGGAGACAATGTGATATTCAGCAGCATCACTTTTACAGCCGACGGTTATTATACTATTGGCACACGGAACTATGGATCCAGTCCTCTTCCAATTGAGCTGATCCGTTTCAGCGCAAAAGCGGTAAATAAAGATGTCGATTTGTTCTGGTCAACTGCTTCAGAAAGGAACAATCAATATTTTATACCTGAACGTTCCGCAGATGGATTTAATTTTACTGAGGTATGCAAAGTAAAGGGGGGCGGTAATAGCTCGGTCAAAAAAGACTATTCGCTTCGCGACAGGGAGGCATATCCAGGCTTGTCTTATTATCGCCTCAAACAGACTGATAGCGATGGCAAATTTACCTACTCAAATATTGTGGCAGTTGAAATGCCTCCGTCCGACGAGGAAATTACGCTGTACCCGAATCCAAATTCAGGAGAGTTTTTCATCAAGTTTGGCGATAATACCCAAAGCCCAATTTACCTGGAGATCGAAGATCTGAATGGGAGATTGGTTTATTCCGGGAAAGCCATCCAGGAATCGGAGCGGATTTTTAAAGTATCACTGAAAAATAGGCTAGAACCCGCTACATATATTTTGAAAATAAATACAGGAAACAAAATCCAAAGCCTGAAATTTATAGTAGATTGAAGTTTGGATCGTAGTATCCGGACAATATTGTATCTTTCGCACAAAATTGCCCAACAAAATAACATACTCACAGGAAGAGCTCATCGCACTGATTAAAAAACGCGACCAAAAAGCGTTTACCTATTTGTATGATAATTATTCCAAAGCTCTTTTCGGGGTAATAAACACCATTGTGAGTAATGTGGAAGAGTCGGAAGACGCTTTGCAAAAAACCTTCCTGAAGATCTGGAATAATTTCTCTACCTACGATGAGAATAAAGGACGTTTGTATACCTGGATGTTGAATATTGCCAGGAACATGGCCATAGATACCACCCGTTCGAAACACGGGAAAGCGAAGTCAAAAATCCAAAGCGCTTCCGACAACGTATATAAATATGAGAACAGTGTAAAGGAAGAGAATAAAAACCTTGAAAACATTGGTCTGAAAGGCATAGTGAACAATTTGCAGGAAGATCAGAGGACGATTATCGACCTGGCATATTATGAGGGATACACACACGAGGAAATTTCAAAAAAACTCGAAATGCCTCTGGGCACGGTAAAAACCAAAGTACGTCAGGCAATTTTAAAACTCAGGGAATTAACCAAAAGAGAAATATTAAATTGAACACGAAGGAAGTCATAGAATCCGGAATCCTGGAAAGTTATGTACTGGGAAGCGCTTCGGTAGATGAGGTGGCCCTGGTGCAGGATCTTTGTCGTAAACATCCGGAACTACTGAAAGAGATAGAAGCGATTGAACAGAGCCTGATGGATCTTTCTGCAGAACGTGCACCCGAAATCTCTTCTGGCTTAAAGGATAAAATCTCTTCTCAGTTAAATTTTAATTCTAACGGATCTGCATCGGAAACAAAAGTTATTTCCATTAACGAAGCTTCAAACAAAACCAATTTGTATAAGTTTGGAATGGCAGCAAGTTTATTATTGTTTGTCACCAGTTTGGTTTACAATGTACTCCTCAATCAAAAACTCAGTGAAGTAAGCGGGGAGCTGGCGCAGTTAAATGCAGACAAGAGTGTGATGGCCCAGGAAATGCAAGTACAGGAAGCCTCTATAAAAACCATGAATGATGAGATTCGTGTGATAGCCAATCCAATGGTTAAAACTGTTGCGTTAAAAGGAATGAACAGCATGGACAAACATTCGGCGATGGTTCACTGGAATACAGAAACCGAAGAAGTATATTTTAACGCATCGGTATTACCACAGAGTCCGGAAAACAAGCAGTACCAGCTTTGGGCAATTGTAGATGGCAAACCTGTAGATATTGGAATGATTGACACGACAAGTTTGGCAAACGTGTTCCAGAAAATGAAAGCGGTAAAGGGCGCACAGGCCTTTGCAGTAACCATCGAGAAAGTAGGCGGCAGTCCGGTGCCTACGATGGAAACGATGTGCCTTTTGGGAAATGTTTAGAAATTAAAAATTGAGAGTTAAAAATTTGGTTTTCCTTAATTCTTCATTCTTAATTCAGGAAGTCCAGTTATAACTCTTCACCACATCCACAAACAACTTCACTTTTTCTTTATCAAGGTCTGGATATAAACCATGACCAAGATTACAGATGTAACGTTGTTTTCCAAACGATTTTAGCATGCTATGCGTTTCGGAAATTATTTTTTGCTCGGGAGCGTATAACAAACAAGGATCTGCATTTCCCTGGAGAGTTTTAGTAACAGCCTGGTTCCTGGCTTTGGTTGGATCAATAGTCCAGTCCAGTCCAATGGAATTACAATTTGTTTGTGCAATTTTTTCAATAGCATAATGCGCGTCCTTTGCAAAAACAGTTACAGGCACAAGAGGAGATAAGGCATCACAAATTTTGGAAATGTATTTCAGCGAAAATTCGTAATACATGTTTTCGCTCAGCACCCCGGCCCAGGAGTCAAAGATCTGAAGCATGTCGGCTCCGGCTTCTACCTGAGCTTTTAAATAATTGATGCTGCTTTGTGTGATTTTCTCAAGTAAAAGGTGAGCGACTTCAGGTTGTGTATACAAAAATTGTTTTGCCTTACTGAATGTTTTGCTTCCACTTCCTTCAATCATGTAAGCAAATAAGGTCCAGGGCGCACCTGCAAATCCGATCAAGGGTACGCGTTGGTTTAATTCTTTTTTGGTTAAGCGGATCGCTTTCAAAACGTAGTCAAGGTTGCCTGCTTCTGCAATATGCAGTGCTTCCACATCGTTTTTGTTTTTCACGGTTTTTTCAAACCAGGGACCTTTGGCTTCTATCATCTGGTAAGGCAGTCCCATTGCCTCGGGAATCACCAGGATATCGCTGAAAATGATGGCCGCATCTACACCTAAAATATCTACCGGCTGTATCGTAACCTCACAGGCCAACTCCGGATTTTTTACGAAATCAATAAAATTTTTTGCTCTTGCACGGGTTGCCCTGTATTCGGGTAATACCCTTCCGGCTTGTCTCATCAGCCATACAGGAGCTCTTTCTACTTCCTGTCCTTTTGCGGCGCGCAGTAATAAATCGTTTTGTAACATCGCGCAAATGTACGGGCAATCTGCGCAATTAAGAAATTAATTTAATACGGGAAGTGATCGCTTTCGTTGGTCTGAAGCTGTTCTTTAAGTCCTTCGTCCTTCTGAATGTTGTTTTCGCCCCGGTTTTCTGTTTTAAAATCCCGGTCAAAAATATTCGAACTCTTGTCTATTTTAGAAATAAAATATTTGTAGTTCAATATGTCCTTAAATGAAATCTTTTCCTGAGAATAATAGTTCTTGGCCTCAAAACAAGCTAAAAAGCCTTCCCACTCGGGATAATACAACCAGAATAAAGGACCGACTGTTTCCGTTTTTGAATCATACACCAAGGGTGCCAGGGCAACAATGTATTTTTCCTGTTTACCCGAGTGGCTGTTCATCACCCAGTCTTCCTTGAGGAGGAAACTTTTAATGTCTTTTCCCAAAAGGTAATTGTTGCTGATATTTATTTCCTTTTTTTCATCGCCATTGGCATCAAATACTGTAATAGTATCGGTATTGGTGTATTTAAGCAGTTTAATAATGTCAGATTCCTTTAAGGGCAAAGCATTCTTTGCCGCAGGATCATCGGTATTAAAAGCGTGAAGTTTTTTTTCCAATAATCCAAACTTAATAATTTCAAACAGGCCAAGCTGAGCGCACTTACCCCCTGAATTCAGGATTTGCCGGTTATTCGCGTTCTCAAGGCTGATGGTCCTCCAGATTCTTTGACCCCTGAGCAGGTAATTTGGCCTGAGGGTTTTGGTAACCGGAACTTTCCGGTAAGCAGAGCTGTCGAAACAGTTTTTTACAGAAAATTCCATGGCATAGCCCTGGGGGCCCATGATTCCGCCCTGGCATTTACATTGGTTCCAGCTGTAAACTAAAATAATGGATATAAGAATGGGGGTTCTTATATAGTGAAGATAACAAATACTCTGAATTTACCACTTATCAAAAACCGGAATCTTAACACTTTATTTTCGCTACTTTTATCATAACAGGGCGCATTATCGCCATATCACACATATGAAAACACAACTAACTACCATTTTTTTATTCATTGCCCTTATTGCAGGTGCTCAACATGAGCATGTCTGCGCGAAGACAAAACAAGCAGCCTACGCAAAACAGTTTTCCATGCAGGCTAAAATGGCTTCACAGCCAAGTCCTTTTATTTCGCATGAAATGAAGTACGATATGAAATTTGTACATCTTGATCTGAACGTGGAAAGAATAAACAAAAACATAAGCGGAAATGTAAAGACCATCGCAACGGTAACAGCCGCTACGCTAGATACCTTTATGACCTTGCTTCATAAGAATTACATTATCGATTCGGTGTATTTTAATGGCAGCTTGTTCAGCACATTCAGGAAAGATAGCATGATCAAAGGCGGCCTGACTTCTCCTTTAGCAAATGGCAGCACCTTTACGACTATAGTATGGTATCATGGAACTGCACCTTCAGGCGGCTCGGCTATTGGCAGCGGATTCAGCAGCCAGGCGTCCTGGTATGGGGGCGGTAATCGCGCAACCTGGAGTTTAAGTGAGGCTATTGTGGCTTATCACTGGTGGCCTACCAAACAGGTATTAAGCGATAAAATAGATTCCAGTTGGGTCTTTGTGACAACGGATTCTACCAATATGGCGGGCTCGAACGGTGTATTGACTAATGTTGTAAATGTTGGAACTAAAAAACGTTACGAGTGGAAATCACATAAACCTATTGCATACTATCTGATTTCAGTTGCGGTTTCAAAATTCAAGGAATATAATCTTTATGCAAAACCTCAATACCTGAACGGAGATTCTATTCTTATCCAAAATTACATTGACGCCGCTGCGTTCACAGATCCAGGTTGGATCGCCAATGATAAAGTTCAGCTGAATAAAATGCCGGCGACTATGAATTTCCTCTGCGATATGTATGGAATGTATCCCTATTACAAAGAAAAATACGGGCACTGCATGGTTCCACTCGGAGGAGGCATGGAGCATACAACCATGACCACGATAGGCTTCTTTGATTTCTATGTGGATGCTCACGAACTGGGTCACCAGTGGTGGGGCGACCAGGTTACCTGTGGAAGCTGGAAAGATATCTGGATTAATGAAGGTTTTGCTTCCTATACCGAGCATCTTGTTGCAGAATACATGGACCCGTCAAACTTTGCAAACAATCTCGACGGAGTTCATGGCAGTGTAATGTCACAGGTAGGCGGCAGCATTTTCTTTACCGGCAACGACACTATGAATTCGAACCGCATCTTCAGCTCTCGTTTAACCTACGACAAAGGCGGAGCAATTATTCATACGCTGAGGTTCCTTACAAATAACGATTCTCTTTGGTTTAACACGTTGAGGGGTTTCCAGAGCACCTATAAAAACAAAACAGCATCAGCAATAGATTTTCAAAATTATTATCAGGCACAAACGGGAATCAACCCAACACAATTTTTTTCTCAGTGGTATTATGGTGAAGGATACCCGACCTTTAACGTAACCTATAATTATACGGGCGACAGCTGTTTTATCAAAAGCGTACAGACAACCAGCAAACCTACAGTTACACCTTTATTTATAACCCCAATGGAATATTGGATCGGAAGAGTTGGTATGCAAGACACAGTAATCAGGGTGATGCATAGCAATGCTACCGAAATCTACAAAATAGCTTTGCATGGAACTGTAAGTTCAGTGGCTGTTGATCCTAATAATTGGGTAATCAACAAGAAAATAGGACCAACACTCGATCCAACTCTTGGCGTGGTGATAGATGAAACAGGAGTCGGCGAAATTTCAGGACTGAGCAAGGGCATTAAGATTGGACCAAATCCAACCAAGGGAACTTTCGAAATCATGAATACAAACGGGCAGGCCCTTAGTGTGAAAGTGTTTGATATTTCGGGCAAGTTCTTATTCGTAAAAAATATAACAAGCGAAACGACAGTTGATCTGGGTAATTATAGCAAAGGAGTTTATTTCGTGCAGCTATTTGATTCATCCTCGCAGCTATTGCATTCGCAGAAAATAGTGAAAGAATAATGAGTATTTGAACTTACCGGCCTGCAGGAATCAAAGACCTTCGGCTCTGAAAGACTTGTGTTTGTGCTCTAACCTTATGCGTGGAATTAGGCGAGGCTAAATTTTTAGACTCACCTATTTTACTTACTTTTACGCTCCATTTTATTGGCACCGTAGTTCAATGCCCGCCCGCCTGAACGGCGTTCGGGCGTGGATAGAATGGAAGTTTCCAAAATGTTTTATGCTTATGTAATAAGGAGCTCTTTCGATGGTTCTTACTATAAAGGTCATTGTGAAAATCTGGATGAAAGATTGGATCAACACAATTCCGGTATGACTAAATCGATTAAAAACAAAGGATCATTTGAAATTGTGTATTACGAAATTTTTGAGACAAGGCCGGAAGCTATATCGCGTGAAAAGTACTTTAAGACTGGCGCTGGACGCAGGTACTTAAAAAGTAAAATTCTTCGTTAATTTCTATAAATCACCTATTTTACTTACTTTTACGCTCCATTTTACCGGCACCGTAGTTCAATGGATAGAATGGAAGTTTCCTAAACTTTAGATGCAGGTTCGATTCCTGCCGGAGCCACAACAGAAGTTTTAAACAGCTTCAACCAGTTTCAAACCCCTGCAAGTCAGGGGTTTTCTTTTTACTGGCCTTTTAATTGACTTATATTTGATTGAAAATTGTTTCACCTTTGTTTCACCAACGCCTAAAAAATGTTTCAGTAATTCTGAAACTAAATGCAAAAGCAGCTGTAAGCCTTTATTATCAAAGTTCCAGCTTGCATTAAAGGCGCTTTGTGAACCTAGACTTTGAATACTAAACAAACGAGCTATGAGAAATGATTCATATCCCCTTAAATTCTATCCTTTTTTTGACAAAAGGAAAAAGATGAAAAAACTGAGCATTTATGTTAGGGGCACTATAAATAGATTGAAAGCTGAAATCTCAACAAGATTTCAAATTGATCAGATAAGTGACTGGGATGAAACTACACAGAGAATTAAAATAGCAAAAAGCCCAATAAATGGAAACAGGATAATAAAGATTAAAATCCTGTTACTAGTTTTCTGCTACGGTTTTTTGCATGGTCAAAAAGAGCCATGCGAAGAGTATGATAGTCTAAAGGTGAATCAATTGGACACTAATCATTTTGCAATGCTAGCTTTCTGCAAGACTAATATGAATTCACATGCAAAATTCACATTTAGAAAGCAGGGAAAAAATAATGTATTTGACGGGAGGTATACAATATTTTACGGCGACACGATAAAAGAAGAGGGTGAATATAGCGAGGGTAAAAGGATCGGAACCCTAATTAGGTATTATGGTATCCAAAGACTAAAAAACTTTATTATAATTTTCAATGACAGTTTACAAAATGAAACAGATTATTATCCAAATGGAATAATTAGATCTAACGGCTTAACTAAAAATGGTGCTAAAGTTGGATTCTGGTGTGAGTATTACGAAAACGGGATGTTAAGGGAAAAGGGAAGGTATTACTACGTTCAAGTCACAAAAACTAATTTAGAAGAAATATTAAAGAAGTTAAACTCCAGATCTGTGGGAAAATATACCTCATTGAGAGATGGAGAGTGGGAGTTTTACGAAGAAAATGGAAGGTTATTAAAAAAAGAGAAATATGTAGCTGGTGTAAGTAAAGACGACTAGTGAATTCACTACAAATAATCTTCCTTCTTACGAGGAAGATTTTAGCTTTCTCCTTTACAACCGCTACTAATTCCGGTTTTGGATGGAAAGCAAATTCCCGTTTTATAAAGCTTTAAGCCATTTTTTGTATCTTTAATTAGCAAAGCCTAGACGTATGCCCCGAAGAAGAAATACTATCCGATGCATTAACTTCCGTTTGAGTCTTTATGGCTTCACTTTTTTTCGCCAACAGCTTCGCCATCTTCAACGCATATAATTGCGCTTGTT
>JAEUTM010000528.1 GCA_016788025.1 Bacteroidia bacterium | reverse complement strand
ATACGTTTCTGTAAGTTCGCAAACAGACATTGAACAAGCCGACATAGAACGAGAGGCACAAGAACTTAATGAAATGCCCGAAGAAGAATTAAAGATCCTTGCACAGATCTATGAAAAAAGAGGACTGAAAAAAGAAACCGCTTTGATCGTGGCCAAAGAACTCACCGCCGCAGACGCTTTGGGAACACATGTGCGGGACGAATTAGGCATCAATGAAATCAGCAAAGCAAATCCACTGCAGGCAGCCTTTGCTTCCGGCGCTTCGTTTACTGCGGGAGGCATTCTCCCACTATGCGTTGCACTTCTGGCGCCCGTGGCCCAAATGGAATACTGGCTCTATGCGTTTACAATTTTATTCTTAGTTGTGCTTGGCAGCATCTCCGCAAAAACAGGTGGTTCAAGTATTAAAAAAGCTATTTTGAGAATCACCGTCTGGGGAACAATAGCAATGGCGCTCTCTGCTGTTGTAGGATACTTGTTTGGAGTGAAAGTTTAATATTATTTCGAAAAATTTCCTACCCTCATCCGACGCCTCTTATCAGTGGGCTTCTTGATTGTGATTTGATGGCCCGAAGAATCTGTTCTCCAGCCATGCCCCCTTGAGATTCTTCGCCGCCTTTCCTTCACCCGCTAAGCGGCTCTGAATGACAGTTAGAGGAGAGCGGTCATCCGATAGCTATCGGATCAGAGGTTTTCTTTAACGTGATTTGATGGCCCGAAGAATCTGTTCCCGGGGAACAACGAACCCTCATCCGAGGCTTAGGCAGTTAAGGCTACGGAAACGCATTAAATGTTTAAATTTGCCCAACCTCTAAATTGACAAAAATGAACAGAATTCTCGTTTTAATTACACTTTCAGACAGCGGCATAGAAACCATAAAATCCACACCCGAACTTCCTAAAAAAGAAATGGAGTACGTAAATAAATGGAAATCAGAAAATATCCTGGAAAGCTTCTTCATCTCCGTCTCAAAAAAAGACGCTGTGTTGATATTCCAAAACGTTGATGAAAACAAGGCTAAGGAACTCATTTCTACTCTTCCTTATTTTCCTTATATGTCTAAAATCGAATATCATAATCTGAATAAACAGTTTTAGAACTAAAGCATTTCTGATTCCCGGCATGCATGCAACTGTCAAGGTGTTTTTGTGTTTACTTTTATATCTGAACTTCCGGTATTATTTTTTTCTCAATGAACAAATCCGATCCACTTCCTACCATAGAATTCAAGTCAGTCAAAACATTTGAAACCTGGCTCAATAAAAATCACGAAAAGTCAAGCGGCATTTGGCTGAAGATCTACAAAAAAGACTCGGGAATAAAAACCATCACCTACCCCGAGGCGCTTGACGTGGCCCTTTGTTATGGCTGGATCGATGGCCAGAAAAAATCGTTTGATGAGCAAGCCTGGCTGCAGAAATTCACCCCACGAAGAGCAAAAAGTATCTGGTCGAAAATAAACATTGGACATGTAGCCCGCTTAACCAAAGAAGGCAGAATGAAACCCGCAGGCTTAAAAGCAGTTGAGAAAGCCAAACAAGATGGAAGCTGGGAAAAAGCTTACGATGCCCAAAGCAAAATGACCATTCCAGAAGACTTTTTGAAAGAACTCAGCAAAAACAAAAAAGCAGAAGCCTTTTTTAAAACACTTAACAAAACAAATCTTTTTGCAATCGGCTTCCGCCTTCAAACCGCCAAAAAACAAGAAACCAAAGAAAAACGCACGAAAGACATCATTGCCAAGCTGGCAAAAGGAGAGAAATTTCATTAAGAGACCTGATCTGATTTAAAAAACCAATGCAACTGAGATCAGCGGCTATACATTAGATCAGGGTTAGGACTCCTTTATACAAGAACGACATTACAAGCTAATTTAAAAAAAACACTTATGACACTTACAAAAACAACTGAGACACATTGGTACCCCGAAAAAAGACTGCTGGTGACACACATTAGCGGAGATCTTGAAAAAGAAGATATTGAACATTGGGAAAGAACTCTTGAAGAGGGCTTAGGTAAAATTGAAAACAATTCAAGGTTTAAGATCTTCGTCAACCTGCACGGCTTTAAAGCTGCAGATATTGATGCTCATAAAAGGTTCAGAGCGATAATTCCTTCAACACTTGCCAACTATGGCTGGAAAGTGGGCTATGTCAATCTTTTTGAGGAAGAAGCCAAAACAATGACTTTTAAAACGACAAGAGGCATTAAATGCACCGCTGCAGCACATTCACACCAGGACGAAAGCAAAATGGAACTGTATGAGACAAAATGTAGTAGCGAAAGAGAACACTTTTTCCGCGATCCTGCAGAAGCAAGAGACTGGATAGAAAATCTGGAAATCATAAACTAAGCTTGACAGGCCGAAGAATCTGTTCTCGGTATCTTCAGTACGGTCATCCGGACACCACGGATCAGAGGGCTTCTTGATTGTGATTTTATGGCCCGAAGAATCTGTTCTCGGTATTCTCAGCACGGTCATTCAGAGGATTTCTTGTTCGTGATTTGACGGCCCGAAGAATCTGTTCTCCAGCCAGTCCCTTGAGATTCTTCGCCGCCACTCTCTCACACGCCAAGCGGCTCTGAATGACAGTTAAGGCACTGTCCGGAGAACCTGTTCTCGTTATTCTCAGTACCGTAATCCGACAGAAGAAGAAGAAGTACGGTACTTTTATTATACATTAGAGCCAGGTAAACAAATCTGAATATGTTCACGACAATTAAGCCACAAATATGTCTCTGAAGATTCTACTCCTGTTTATTGCGGCAGTCCTTGCATTTTGGATCAGCGCCATTTGTGGGGGCGGGGCAAGTTTAATTTTGGTTCCACTGCTCAACTGGGTTTTGCCCGGCTCTGTTGTTCCTTTTTCCTTAACACTGGGCACCTTCACCAGTTCAGCTTCGCGAATTCTCGTTTTTAAAAAACATATACGCTGGCAGGTGTTTTTCTGGTTCGTTCCTTTTTCTATTCCGGCGGTAATACTTGGTGCCTGGATTATGAAAGATGTCAATCCACTGTACCTGGAGCTGATTGTCGGCCTGTTTTTACTGGCAAACATTCCCGAACTTTTAAGAAAAAAACC
>JAEUTM010000488.1 GCA_016788025.1 Bacteroidia bacterium | reverse complement strand
GTTTCTCCCAGCTTTTACACGATTTTCTTTGTTAAACATCATTATAAACGGCGGCTTCATGTCACTGTTTTATGTTTTTTGTATATACAGAATGAAGATTGTTCCAGAGGTTTTTGAAATGGTAAAAATCAGGGTGTTAGGTTTCTTGAACCCGGGCAAAAATAATAATGTATAAAGCAGGATTTGAAAAAACGCCGCTCATGTAGCAATCCTTTCGAACCCCTTTGCTTAAAGAATCTTGCGATTTTAAACGTTGCTCGGAGTTATGAGTTGATAGACAAGGGGTTAGCTGCCGGATAAAGCCGTGCCTGGTCACTTAGCTGTTTTTTTTCAACATCACCAGATCCATTTATCAAATAGCTGAATTGAACACGATCCGTGCCCGTTTAAAATATTAATTTTACGGTTCTGAGAAATCAGATAAACTAATAAAGACATACTACTATGAACAACCATGAAATTGATTACAGATTAGAAGGAGAAGAAATGCAATGTGTGGAAATTGAACTTGATCCACAGGAATCGGTAATTGCGGAACCGGGAAGTTTTATGATGATGACGGAGGGGATCCAAATGGAGACCATGTTTGGTGACGGCAATCAAAGTAGTTTTATGGGCAAACTTTTTACTGCTGGTAAACGTTTGCTTACCGGTGAAAATATGTTCATGACGATCTATACAAATACATCTCAACAGAAAAGACAGGTATCTTTTGCGGCGCCTTATGCCGGTAAGATTATTCCGATGGATCTTTCTGCGTTGGGTAACAGGATCATCTGCCAGAAAGATAGTTTTCTCTGCGCGGCAAAAGGCGTTGCTATTAGTATTGAGTTTCAAAAGAAGCTTGGCACGGGTCTTTTTGGTGGAGAAGGATTTATCATGCAGAAACTTGAGGGAGACGGGATGGCATTTGTGCACAGCGGTGGACACGTAATTGAGAAACAACTTCATTCAGGCGAGTTGATAAAAGTAGACACCGGATGTATTGTTGCGTTTACAAGCAGCGTTGATTATGACATTCAATTTGTTGGAGGAATTAAAAACACCCTCTTTGGTGGGGAAGGTATGTTCTACGCTACTTTGCGCGGACCAGGAAAAGTCTGGATCCAGACATTACCGATTAGCCGCCTGGCAGGACGTATTCTCTCCTATGGAACCGGAAGAAGAAAAGAAGAAGGAAGCATCTTAGGCGGGCTTGGAAATATTTTAGATGGAGATGGTATCTAGTTGTTTATTACGAATTTATTATTCCGGGTTAAGTTAATGGCAACAATAAAAAAATTTGAGGACATTGAGATCTGGCAGTTGGCCCGTAAACTCAATAAAGATATGTATCCAATTTTTAAGCTCCTTAACGAAACCAGGAATTTTGAATTGAATAGACAAATGGAGAGATCTGCTGGTTCTATCATGGAGAACGTGGCAGAAGGCTTTGAAAGAGACGGTACACGAGAGTTTATTCAATTTCTTGCAATTTCAAAAGGCTCAACGGGAGAGCTACGTTCTCAACTTTATAGGGCGCTCGACAGGAATTTGATTAACGAAGACCAATTTAATGCATTTCGGAGCGATTGTAAACTTATAGGAGATAAGCTCGGTAAATTCATGAATTATTTAAACAGATCAAATATAAAAGGAAAGAAGTTTCCAGCTTCAACCCGAAATAAACAATAAACAACACGCAATTAAGAACATGGCAAAATCAAATTATAATGAAGACAGTATAAAATCTCTCGATTGGAAGGAACACATTCGTACGCGTCCGGGGATGTATATTGGAAAGTTGGGAGATGGAAGTGCATTCGATGATGGGATCTACGTTCTCATTAAAGAGGTAATGGATAACTCCATCGATGAGTTTATGATGGGAGAAGGAAACAAGATTGACATCAATGTGAAAGATGGAGTTGTTTCAATTCGTGACTATGGACGCGGGATTCCACTAGGAAAAGTAGTTGAGGTTGTTTCAAAAATAAACACCGGAGGGAAGTATGATAGCGAAGCTTTTAAAAAGTCTATTGGTTTAAATGGAGTAGGTACAAAAGCGGTAAACGCTCTTGCCATCAGTTTTAAAGTCACATCATACCGCGATGGACAAGCTAAAACCGCTGAGTTCAGCAAAGGTGAGCTGGTGAAAGAACATAAGCTTCGCTCAACACCGGATGAAAAGAACGGAACCTATGTAGAGTTTAAGCCGGATGATAGCATCTTCAAAAAATATCATTTTGTGCACGAGTATATCGACCGCATGATCTGGAACTATGCCTTTTTGAACACCGGTTTAAAACTGTACCTCAATGGCGTTGAATATAAATCAGACAATGGTTTAAAGGATTTGCTGGAAAAGAACATTACGGGAGAGATTTTATATCCAATCATTCACTTAAGGGGAGAGGACATCGAACTCGCCATGACGCATAGTAATGAGCACTTCAGCGAAGAGTATTACAGTTATGTAAACGGTCAGTATACCACCCAGGGTGGAACACACCAGGCAGCTTTTCGTGAAGCCGTTGTAAAAACTGTGCGGGAATTTTACAAAAAGGAATTTGATCCAACAGATATACGCAAGTCTATTGTAGCAGCTATTTCAGTAAAAGTACAGGAGCCTGTTTTTGAATCGCAGACCAAAACAAAGTTAGGTTCTCAGGAGGTAGCCCCTGGTGGACAAAGCATGCGTAGTTTCGTGAATGATTTCATTAAAGAACAACTCGATAACTACCTTCATAAAAATCCGGAAACTGCGAAAGCAATCGAGGCTAAGATCCTTGCAAACGAACGTGAGCGGAAGGAACTTTCAGGAATTCAAAAGCTGGCGCGTGAACGTGCGAAGAAATCTTCGTTACACAATAAAAAATTACGCGATTGCAGAATTCATCTCGACGATGCGAAAGATGTTCGTCGCCTGGAAACAACTTTATTTATTTGCGAAGGGGATTCGGCGAGCGGATCTATTACCAAGACAAGAGATGTAAACACACAGGCTGTATTCAGTTTAAAAGGAAAGCCTCTGAACTGTTTTGGGCTCGGAAAAAAAGTGGTTTACGAAAACGAAGAGTTCAACCTGCTTCAATCGGCTCTGAATATCGAAGATGGTCTTGACGACTTACGTTATAACAATATCGTTATTGCAACAGATGCCGATGTTGATGGAATGCACATTCGTTTGTTGCTGCTTACGTTCTTCCTGCAGTTTTTTCCCGACCTGGTAAAAAATGATCACGTAAAAATTTTACAAACGCCTTTATTCAGGGTGCGTAACAAAAAGGAAACCGTTTACTGTTACAGTGACGAAGAGCGCAAGGCAGCCATTGCAAAACTTGGCCCTAAACCAGAAATTACACGCTTTAAAGGCCTGGGAGAAATCTCTCCTGACGAGTTTAAACACTTTATAGGAAAAGACATCCGCCTGGAACCGGTTTTAATCGACCAAAAAGCAAGTATCAACGAACTGTTGAACTATTATATGGGCAAAAACACTCAGGACAGACAGGAATTTATCATCGAAAACCTGCGTATAGAGAAAGATGTTGAAGAAGAAATCGCCCATTGATTGTTAAAGGAAATTAACGAATCGCTTGCCTTATACAGACCTAAATCGCTGTAGTTGGTTAAAGCAAGTTAATTTGACAAAAATGAATATCTTTGGCACAATACATGGATTTCTCTCAACAACAATTGAAATACATTTATGAAATCAACAGAACACAAAAGCCTAATCTTAAAATCAGAAATCATGCGTAAATCAACACATTTACTTTTAGTGCCAGCTATAGCGGTTTTAACCCTGGCTGCCTGTAAATCAAAAAAAGAAACACCCGCTCAGCCGGTGCAGAAAGATACCGGAGCAGTGGAAATTTCAGTGCCTTTCAGCGGTAAAGAATATCGCAGCGATGAAAATGCATTCAGATCAAAACAAGTTGGGAAGTCGCCTGACATCGCTACAGCGAAAAAGATTGCGTATCAGAATGCTAAAGCAGAAATGGCTGGTAACATAAACAGTACAATTAAACGTGTTACCGATCAATATACCAACCAACGTACCGTTGGCAACACACAGGAATTTGAAAATAAATTCGAAGAATTGTCGCGTGAGGTTGTAAATATGGAAATGTCTAACGTGAAAGAGATCGGTGAAAAGATTTTCAAAGAGCCAGACGGAAGTTACACTTACTGGATTGCTATTGAAGCTGACAAGAAGACTATTTTCGACAAAGTAGACGCTAAGATTTCTAACGATGCAAAACTCAAACTGGATTACGACAAGAAAAAATTCCAGGAAGTGTTTGATGCCGAAATGAAGAAACTGGCGGAAGAAGGAAAATAAATCCCCGTAGCATTAAGGAGCATCTTCAAACGGAGATGCTCTTTTTTTAATCCATTATTTTTTGAGGGTAATTACCTATATACTCATTGTAACGGCAATGCTGTGTGCTTGCACCGGTTCCCGAAAGTATTTTAAGGCCGCAGAACGCCTTGAAAAACAGGGCCTGGTGAACGAAGCGGCTGACTATTACCTGGAAGCTTTGGAACGCAAACAAAGCAACACCGATGCCCGGATAAAGCTGAAAGAGGTTGGACAGAAATATGTGTCCAATCTGTCCTCCCAGTTTTTCAGGGAATACAATACGCAACAACTCGAGGCGTCTCTTGAAACTTACGAAAAACTAAAAGCCTTTACTGCCAAAACATCGGCTCTTAATATCAGCCTCGATTATCCCAGAACCTACGAAGAAGATTATCAAAAGGCTGTTGACATATTCTGTCAGAAGAATTATAACCAGGTATTGGTAATGATGAACCAGAAACGTTATTCTGAGGCCTTGCACTCCATTTCTAAAATTGAAAAGTACAATACAGGTTACAAGAACATTAAACAACTAAGTACGGTTGCCTATTGCGAACCTCTGTACCAAAGTGCAATAAATAACCTCGAAAATAAGAACTACTCCGGCGCGCTTACCCAATTGGCTAACATTAAACAGAAAACGGATAATTACAAAGATTCCAAAGACCTCATGGATCTGGCCAGCGAACAGTCGACTAAAAGTTTTATTTTATTTCAGCCAAAGTCCTCCAGCGACAAGGGCGAAGCCGAGATAGAGACTTACTTGTTTGATAATTTTAACCAGGCCGCCATGAAACGTTTCACCACGGTTAAGATTATAAATAATTCTCCTTTCCAGGAGATACAAGCAAATACGGATCTTTCGAGCAGTAGTAGCATCGACCTTATCCAGGCTATCCGCAAAGCAACTGCTGCAGATTATTTTTACATTTTTGATGTTTCGAACCGTAAAGAGATTAATAGCGGTCCTACACGTTCAAATGGACGCGGATTCCAGCAGGTGAAGACCCGAATTAACGATAGTACTGTTATTACGGAATACAAACCTTTTGATTATACATTGGTAAAATCGGAAAGAAGTTTTTCGTATGATTTTAAGTACCGTTTAATAAATGCTTATACGAATCAGATTATATCTTCACAAACCCAAACAATGCGGGCCGAAGACGCTGTAGAATACCAGGAATTCAGCAGAAAATTTAATGGGGACGTAAATTCTTTGTTTCCTTATAACCCTGCGAAAACGCCTTTAAATAAGCAAAGTAATCCTGGTCCCTGGAGGAATTTATTCAGTGCGCGGAATAACCTGAGGTCTTTCGAGGAGTTAAAATCGGATGCATATTCAGATGCAGTAAGTTTGTTTATCAGTTCGGGGAGAAGTATGAAATAATGAAATGGCTTAACTACATAGTATGCGTTTGTATTGTTCTTAGCTCCTGTAAAAGTAAGCAGCCTGTGGCAACCCAGGCGCCGGTGGAGGTAAAAGTACCAAACTGGGTGAGCAGTCGTCCTAACAATGGTTTTAAATTTGTGGGTATTGGTTTCGGAGACAAAAGCAAGGGCGGGAACTATCAAATGGAGGCAAAAAAAAACGCCCTCTATGATCTAGCCTCCGAAATTAAAGTAGACATTTCAAGCAATTCCGTTTTATACACCGTTCAGAACAACAATAATTTTAATGAGAACTTTAATTCACTTATTAAACTCTCAAACAGCGACAACATTGAAGGATACACACTGGTTGATTCGTACGAAAACGAAAAACAATATTGGGTGTATTATCAATTAGACAAACAGGAATACGCCAACAGAAAAGCAGAGAAAAAGAAACAGACCATCTCAAAGGCGGCAAACCTGATCGTTGCAAGCTTCTATGACGAAAAGAACAAAGATTTTTCGTCTTCTCTTAAAAAAAGAATTCAGGCTTTTGGAGTCTTAACGCCTTACCTCAGTGAAGAAATTAATTTTGATCCAGCACAAACCAATGGCGTTAAAAATGTTTTTGATCTTACAAGTTTAATCCAAACGCAATTGCAGTCCATTACCGTAGTTCAAACAAAAACGGTAAATATTCTCCGACCTTACCAGGCCATGTATGCTCCAATGACCTACAGTCTTGAATTAAAAAGCAAGACTCCCTTGCAGAATTTTCCGATGTTGGTGAGTAGCGATGATGACAAGGTAAACGTTAATGATAAAACATCAACCAATTATAACGGAGAATTCCAGGTGAAGGTAAATTCTGTGGAGCCAATTAATCAGTTCGTTTCCTTTTCATTAAATCCGGATATTAACACACTTATGGGTACAGACTCTGTTGGGTTAGCAGGTGTGACATTACTGAAACAGTTTATTCAGACCTCATCCCTTAAAGTTCAGGCGAATGTTACCAATATCAGCATTTTCATAAGTTCAGTTGAAAACAACCTCGGTAAACCCACGGGACTAAACTCCATTGAAATGTTCATTAAACAAAGATTTAGCGGACAGGAAATTCGCCTGACTGACAGAAAGGAAGAGGCCGATTATATTATCGAATCACTGGCTGAAACGCAGAAAGATGTAAGTAGTGATGTGCTCGAAAAAAACTACGAGATTCAACTTGCTGCCCTTCTCATTAACATTCAACTCAAAAACAGGATTACGGGGGAAGTGCTTTATAAAACCCAGGTGAGCGACATCTATGGTTACGCCAATACCCTTGAAAAAGCCGGCCTTAATGCTTATTCCAACCCTAAGATTAACGCTCGGCTGGCGGAGTCACTGTTTTTTCTAAAGCGCAAGATTTTAGTCTATTAGGTATTCCCAAGATGACTTCCATGGGATTTCTAACCTGTTTTTGTGAATATCTCCTTGGTTTTTTGACCTCAAAGCAGGTTTTGAGCCCCTTATTTTTACGATCCTAAGCTTATATTTGTCGTTTTTATAATTTTGTACCTGAAATGAGCGATATTTTTGAAGGAACCGATAATGAGAATCACGGTGAGGTAGATAACATTACCCATGTGAGTGGGATGTTTAAGAACTGGTTTATAGACTATGCTTCTTATGTAATCCTTGAGCGTGCGGTACCTGCGGTAGAAGATGGATTGAAACCGGTACAACGCCGTATCCTGCATAGTATGTGGGAGCTGGAAGACGGACGCTACAACAAAGTGGCCAACCTGATTGGCAACACTATGAAGTATCACCCTCACGGCGACGCCAGTATAGGTGATGCACTGGTAGCAATGGGTCAAAAGGACCTTTTAATTGATTGCCAGGGGAACTGGGGTAATATTTTTACCGGAGATTCGGCTGCCGCGCCACGTTATATTGAGGCCCGTTTATCAAAATTTGGACAAGAAGTACTTTTTAACCCTAAAACAACAAACTGGGGTTTAAGCTACGATGGCAGAAATAAAGAACCCATTACTCTTCCTGTAAAATTTCCACTGGTGCTTGCGCATGGGGTAGAGGGGATTGCCGTAGGGTTAGCTACAAAAATATTACCGCACAACTTTAATGAACTCATCGACGCATCCATACAGGTATTGCGTGG
>JAEUTM010000486.1 GCA_016788025.1 Bacteroidia bacterium | reverse complement strand
TCGCAGAGTTTAGGAAAATTCTCATAAAGTAAGCGCTGGCAACACCTACCATAGGAGAAAATATAAAGGGGCTCCATTGCGCCATGAACGGACTATCAGGCCATAAATACTGAAACGTGTAACCCTGGATACTCACCTGGGTGAGAATAACCGTTGCAAGATAAATGATGTAGTACAGGTAGGTTTTGTCTCTTACGGTGATGTAAATGAAAGTGTTGTAGAGCAACATGACTACCATTACTCCGGCGAATATTCCGAAAATGTAATCCTTAACCTTGTTGGTCTCAAAAATAACTTCCGCAACGCTAACATACATCGGAACCTGAAAATTATCCCGTGATTTGATTCTGAAAAAAACGGTCGTGGGATTTAGGGTGTCTAGTCGAACTCTGTAGATATAACTCGGATCAAAAAACTCACGGGAAGAAAATGGAAGACACTCACCTCCTTTAAGAACTTTTAAATTCCCTTTATTATCGTACTGGTAAAAATCAATCTCGTCCAGGCTTGGCTGCGATACAACCAAACGATATGTTTCCTTATGGGTTGTGTTCTTAATTTCAACTTTAAGCCAGAAAGTAGATGTGCTTATTCCAAAATTTGGAACGTCGGAAGTAACAGGTTTAAAATCTTTGGATTTTTCTATTTCGGCAAATGTAAATTTCCCCTCTTTGTCCTCAATGAAGGAGATGCCTTTTGAAACCGGAATATTTTTGGTAATTTCTCCTGAAACAATCAGCTGGGCGAAACTTAGTTTTGTTGCCAGGGTAAGAGCAATCAGGAAAATCAGATGTCGCATAAAGGGATAAATGATATTAGCGCATTAAAAGTAAGTATTCTATCTCAATACTAATATCATTTGTACCTATTTCTGTGCAAATTTGAACCGGATTTGTTCTTAAATCGAGCATTTTTTGGCGATCGAAGGGTTCTGCAGTTTCGAGGCCTTTGGCATTGAGGATCCCTAGAACCCTTGCGATATAGTTTTCGTTAGGATAAACAAATTCACCATTGTTGCCCAGGTTATTATCTACCACAAATCCTACTTTTCGGAACATTTTTAAAGTATAATCGGCGCAAATGCCCATAAGTGTGTTACACTTTACCTGGTTAAGAGTAGAGATTCCGGCTCTCACCAACATTATACTAATTCCCATTCCCGCAACTTCTTTAGCATTCCATAAAGCGCATAACTCACCAACCCCTTCCTTCCGGTAATGATCAACAATTTCATGAATTTTCGGGTCCATTTTACCAATGGCTTTTTCAACGGGTAAAGGATTTATTCCATCGGCAATTTGTGTTCTTACCCCTCCCACCACTGTTCCGTCTTCTGTTTCTGCAATTACGCAGTAAACAGAATCCCAATTCATCCAGTCGGCGTTGTTTGTTGTGATGTTGGTGATGCCGTAGTTTACGAGCACTTGTATATGACCATGCAAGTATTTCTCGCAAAGTTCACGATTTTCGGTTGCCTTAAATGCGCGAAAAATTAATTTCATTCGTGCTGTGTGTGTGTGTCCAGGGCCTAAAAATATACTGCTTTCAGTGGCTTTCTTAAAGAATGTGCGGCAGGTTTTTCTGCCTCCGACAATCTGAATAAAAAAACCGCATCTTTTTTCTTACTTATTTCGCTAAATATAAAAGAAAGTTGCTCTTTTACTGCTTTTATCTGAAAACTTATTTTCTCCGAAAAAATCTCCTCATACCTCTTATCGTCCAAATAGTTCAGGAATACCAAAGGTAGGCAAATTGGCTGGAATGCTAAATTATTTTTAGTTGCTTCAAGCCACACTCTTTCCATGGCCATTCCTGCTCGCAGATAATTAATTTCAGAAGGTTCGTTAACGCTTATCAGCCCGATCGCTGAAGAAGTAGCGGTTATGCTATACTGAAGTTTTTCGAAAGCGATACCTTTTTCCCAATTGTTTAGCAAATGGGCTACCGAAGGATTTGAAATCACTTTTAATGCAGTTTCCACGGATGCGGGCACAGAAAGAGTCTTTATATCGACACCTTCTGTTATCAATTCACCTTTTTTGGCCCATTTCAGTTCCTTTGTAAAATAATCATGGTGCCCCTGCGGATGCAACAAACGAATCCGCTCGCAAATTCCTACCATTTGACCTATCTTCTCCACCTTTCCTTGTTCCGAAATAAAAGAAATAGAAATATTTTTATTGTCTTTCACTGTTTCGGTTAGCTGTTTTAAAACAGTTTCAGCGATAGGTTTTCCACTTCCGGCTTTCCGGTTTGTGTGCCTTTTCAGAATAAATGGAGCAAGTGGATCTTTCGAAACACTCTTATTAATTTTAAATGTACAGGCAGCAATAAGGTTTTCCATATTTCCAGGAGGAAGCAGGTTGCTGTTAAGCTCATAGCCTAGCTCACTGGCTTTGATTGCCACATTTTCAAGCGCCGCTCCGAGCGACAAAAAAGTATTTATTTGTTTTGGATCTGTAAAAAAATCCGGGTCAGTTGAATCTTTAAAAAGAAAGAGGCTTTCCTTGCTGAAAAGCCATTTCCAGGGTTGAATATTTCCGTTTGAAGGTGCAGTAATGGCCGCCTCAACAATTTGTTTAGCATGTTCTGCATTTAATTCCGAAGCAGGTGTTTTAACGGATTGCGCTGCAGAGGTCATGTAAGCATGATCTACAAGTGCTTTTTTACCGGGTGTTTCAGAGCTTGCAGTTGAATCTGCCGGATTCGTTTTATTACCAATCAGTTCGTCAATATCAACATAGTATCGTCCCGATTGCGTAAACTGATTAAGCAACATCCGGCGACTCACGTCCGCCGTTATTCCGCCACCCATGGTAACTGCAGATGCCAGTTGAGGCCAGGTAGTAATTGTTTGTTGCATTTCTATCATCGAAGCTTTCAGGCGTGGAGTTGTGGTTTCTAAACCTAAAACATCCAGCATATAAGGAATTTTTTCTTCGTTGGTTTTTAGGCTCTTCAATGTTGGAATATCTAAGTGGTCTACAATGCCATGAAGGATACTTCTTGTTGGTTCAAGGTCGAAACGCTCCACATCAACCATGCAACGATCGCTGGCTTCCATAATTACAGGAACTTTTAGTTCACGCGCTTTATAACGGCAAAGAATCTTTATATCAAATCCATCCGATTCTTCCACAAGAAGATCAAGCTTACCATTTTTGGTGAAAAAATCATCCATGTTTTTTTCTGTCAGACCTTCTGGAAAACATACAACATTGATGTAGGGATCTATTTCTGAAATTTCCCTGGCAACCGAATACACCTTTTCGAGACCCAGGTTATGAACCCCGGTTCTGATTCGATTGAGATTGGTAAGTTCCAGCTTGTCAAAATCCGCCAGACGAAGCTCTCCGCAGATACGTTCCATCGCCAGAGTAACCGATACCGATTGACCAACCGATAAACCAATAACTCCTATTTTTTTCTTGGATAATATATCTCGTTCTTTTGGTGTGATCTTATATTGATTTCTGCTGGTACGAACATCAATAAACTCCTGCTCATCGAGAATATGCACCAAGCGTCGCGACCATGGATAATAAACCCACACACCATAAACATCAAGCGGTGTTTCCCCAATGTGCTTCTTTACTTCCTTTTCAAGTTCATCAGAGCTGAACTTACGATCCGGGTTTTTGATTTTTACATATTCGCTTATCTGATCGGTGATTTGATCTGTAATTGTAATAGAAGGTATTTCCAGTACTTTTTGAAATTCAGCCAGTTCAGCCCCGTTATTCAGCCTGTAAAAAAGAGGTTTAAATGCAATGTCTGATTTTGCCTGGCTAATCTTAAGATCGTTTAGCCTTTTTGTGTAAGAATTCATCGGTTTGTTACTTATTTAGTTAATGGTGTCATAATAATGCCTCCCGACGTTCAGAACCTGTCTAATTTTTGTAAAAATAAAATTATTATTCATAAATTCGAACTATAAACCGGGTCGGTAAATTTTGAAGCATGAAAAACTGATGCTGCAATCTTCACCCCCGCTAACATCATTTTCAATGAGCGATCAATCAAATATCCATGTGCTTTATGTTGACGACGAAGAGAACAACTTAGTTGCTTTTAAGGCGGCGTTTCGCAGGGATTTTACAGTGTTTACGGCTATTTCAGCGGCGGAGGGGCAAAAAGTTCTCGCCGAAAACGAGATCCATGTTTTGATTACCGATCAGCGTATGCCGGGTACTTTGGGAACAGAATTGCTTGCTCAGGCGGTCAAAGATTATCCCGATCAGATTAGAATTCTCCTAACAGGATTTTCAGATATTGAAGCGATTAAAGATGCTATAAACAGAGGGCAAATTTATCATTATCTTCAAAAACCCTGGAAAGATGATGAGCTCAAAGAAACAATTGAGAACGCCTATAAAATCTACCATTTGAAGAAAAAGCAACAAGAATTAAGTAAACAATTGCTTACTACAAATGAGCAACTCGAATTCATGCTTCGCCAGAAACTTTTGTCCTGAAACAGCATTTTTCGACCAAAAATCAAAGTATTTTTAAGTTTTCGACTAATTGCAGCTTTTTAAGGATGAAAAACCTTAAAAATATCAATTTATCATTGCCTCTTATTCGAGAGTGAAATAGAAAGAAGCGCCTTCTCCAGGGGTCGATTCAGCCCATATTTTTCCATTGTGCGACGTTACAATACGTTCAACAATGGCAAGTCCTATACCATTTCCTTCAAACAGTTTTGGAGAATGTAAGCGTTGAAATATTCCAAAAAGTTTGTCGTAGAATTTCATGTCAAAACCGGCTCCGTTGTCTTTTATATAGTATACCGTTTTGCTGTTTTCTCTTTTGCTGCCTATTTCTATTTTAGCAGTCGCAAGCTTTGAAGTGTACTTGATTGCATTGGAAATTAAATTGAGCCAAACCTGTTTTAACAAACTGGCATCTGCGTTACAATCTTCCAGGTTCTTAATCGAAAAGTCAATAATTCTATCGTTGACGCCCGACTTTAGCTCATCAACAATTCCCTTAACAAAAGAAGTAGTTTGAATATCGGTTTTAGAAAGACTTTTTTTACCGGTTTTAAAAAATGCAAGCAGGTCGTCAATCAACTTAGTCATTTGCCTTGCATTATTCATAACTCTTAAAGCAAGATCATTTGCATCCTTATCAAATTTACTGCTGTGGTCTTCAAGAAGAATAGTCATAAAACCATTTATACTTCTCAAAGGAGCTCTTAGATCATGCGATACCGAATAGGAAAAAAGTTCAAGTTCCTTGTTAACGTTTTCAAGTTCCTGAGTGCGTTCACGGACCCTGCGTTCTAACTCTTCATTGGTTTTTATGTTTTGGAGAGTAACAGAGGTTATATTAGCAAGTGATTGCAGGATTTCCAATTCATCAGATGATGGAAGATGCTCGTGGGACCAGTAGTTGCCAATAACACCAATCGGGTTCGAAATTCTGATAGGTACCATCACCAGGCTTTTTACAAATGTCGGCCGATATAAATCATGAGGAACGCGACTGTCTTTATAAATGTCCTGGATTGCCAGCGACTTTTTGTTTTTCATTACCCATCCGCTGACGCAGGTATCAATTGAAAAGCGACTGCCTTTCCAGAGAGGTCCAATAGAATTTTCTTCTGCATAGTAGCACAAATCGCCCTCACGCAAAATAAAGGTTGTGCCATCTGAGCCGGTAAGCTCGCGAGATGCCATTCTAACAATGTCCATTACATCTTCGAGGCTGTGAGCCAATGACAGATCGTGGACGGCCTTAATAAGTCTTTGATATTTTTCTAAACCCGGGCTTTTCACTTCTACCATAAATTCCCGTTTTTTTATTTTGTTTACAACTGTATACCTATCAACAAAATGTCGTCAGTTTGTTCGTAGTTGCCCTGCCATTTATCCAGCCAATGGTTAAGCAACTGCTCCTGGTCGTTCACTCCAAAAGAAAGGGATTTTTCGAGGATTTTTATCATATTCCGTGTCATCATACGTTTGCCTTTAGTCCCGCCAAACTGATCTGCATATCCATCGGTGCACATATAAAGCACATCTCCTTCATCATAAGAAAGAAAATTGTTTTTAAAATTTATGCTCGACTCATTGTGTAAACCTCCTATCCCGAATTTATCTCCTTTGATGAGGTCTAAAGTTTTGTCGCGGAAAAAAATGAGATGTCGGTTCGCGCCGGCAAATTCAATAGTTTTGGCTGTTCTATCTATTGAACACAGAGCAATATCCATGCCATCACATCTTTGGTTCCCAATTTTATCCTGTTTGAGCGTGCGACGTATTCCTACGTTGAGTCTGGCGAGTATTTCAGATGGCTTTAGAATATTCTTAACATTTACAATTTCATTAAGCATGCTGTAACCTATCATAGACATTAGTGATCCTGGAACACCATGCCCGGTGCAATCTGCAACAGCAATCAGGAGTTTTTTGTCGCGTTCAACAAACCAGTAGAAGTCACCACTTACGATGTCTTTTGGTCTGTAAATGATAAGTGAATTTGGAAAATAATTAGTTAATACGGCTTTTTCCGGCAACATGGCTTCCTGGATCAGTTTAGCATAATTAATACTGTCCATCATGTTCTTATTGTTCTCTTCTATTTCAGTGTAAGCCACCTTCAACTCTTCGTGCAGGGATTCTATCTTTTCCTTTTCTTTCTTCGCTTCTGCTCGCAGGAACACATTCTTAATAGAAGCAGGTAATCTCACCAGGCTGCTTTTTTGAATGTAATCGTCCACGCCAGCCCTGATACACTCTTCCACAACCTGTTCAGAAACAGCATCTGAAAATAATATAAAGGGGACATCAGATTTTTTACTCCTTGCAATTTCAAGTGCTTCAAGAGAGTTTATGCCGTTGGTTGAGTAGTTCGATAAAATAACGTCAGGGTTAAATTTATCCAACTCATAAATAAACTTGTCTTTCGATTCTACTTTTTGCAGATTGTGTTTTAAATCAGCTTTACGGAGGGTTGTCGTCAAAAGGTCCGCGGAGGATTGATTTTCTTCAAGAAGTAATATTCGTAGTTCTTTATCCATAAATGTTTATGTCCTACTTGTGAACTTTGTTTACAAGCATCCAGTTGTAACCGAGATCTGAAATAGTTTTGGCAAAATCTGCAAATGTGAGCGGTTTTATAATATATCCGTTCACACCAATCTGATAACTTTCAAGAATGTTTTTTGCGTCGGAAGAAACAGATAAAATAATCACTGGTATTCCCCTGGTTCGATCGTCGTTTTTAATTTTTCGAAGTACTTCTATTCCATTAAGTTTTGGGAGATTAAGATCAAGGAGAATAATGTGAGGCTTGTTGTGATTTTTTCTGTAAGCGTACGGGCCTTCAGAAAGAAGAAAATTCAAGGCATCTTCACCGTCTGAAAGATGTACGAGTTTATTGCTGACATTGTTTTTTTTCAGAGTCCTGATAATCAAATCGGCATCATGCAGATTGTCTTCTATCAGAACAATATCAATTTGTTGTATAAGTTCATCCATAGTTACATTTTGTTTAGTGACGCTGTTTACTGCAACCTTGGCCTGTCAACACAACATACGCTTAATATTATACGTAATTTATCGCCTAGGGTTTACAAAATACGAGTTTCTGTTACAATTAGTAAGCATTTCATTAATTATTCGGGCTCCCAAACGCTGTTTTTAACAGGGAAAAATAAGCGTTTATCTAATTGCTGGACATTTGGTGGTTTTTTACTGGGAGAATGCACAAAAACAATAAAAAAAGCCGGATTCCTCCGGCTAAATTTCCATTAATTAAGAACGCTTAAGATTTGTGGAATTAAAACCCCAACCAGCAATTAATCGAAATATTCCTTCATCCTGTCGAAAAAGCCCTTCTCTTTCTTATTGGGATTTGGTTCGAAGTTTTTCGAGGCTTTGAATTGTTCAAGTGTTTTCTTTTCGTCGCTAGTTAAATGTGTAGGCGTAAATATGCTTACTTCTATCAACTGATCTCCACGGCCATATGAATTAACGTCAGGCAGCCCTTTCCCCTTTAAGCGCAGAACTTTTCCACTCTGTGTACCTGGCTCAATTTTAATTTTTGCCTTCGCGTCAATCGTTGGAACTTCAACAGTTGTTCCAAGAGCCGCATCAGGGAAACTAATATGTAATTGGTAGATCACATGGTTGCCTTCACGTTTTAGGTGTGGATGCTCTTCTTCTTCTATTACAATAAGTAAATCCCCGTTTATACCGCCTCGTGGAGCGGCGTTACCCTTTCCGCTCATGCTTAGTTGCATGCCTTCGGAAACGCCTGCAGGAATGTTTATGCTAATTACTTCTTCTTCTCTCACGATTCCATCGCCATGACAAGTATTACATTTGTCTTTCACAATACGGCCCTCTCCGTGACATGTTCCACAAGTAGTCTGAGTTTGCATTGCACCAAGTATGGTTTGTTGCACCCTGGTGATTACACCGCTACCATTACATGTGCGACAGGTTTCATACTGTCCGTTTTTTGCGCCAGACCCATGACAGGTTTTACATGCGACGTGTTTATTTACTTTAATTTTCTTTTCAACCCCATTAGCAATATCCTGCAAACTGAGCTTTACTTTTACGCGAAGGTTTGTGCCACGGGAAACACGTCTTCCGCCTCTGCTGCCTCCACCAAATGACCCCCCAAAGGCGCCTCCAAAAATATCTCCAAACTGACTGAAGATATCATCCATATTCATTCCGCCACCACCAAATCCTCCGCCGGCAGCGCCACCAACACCGGCATGACCAAACTGATCATAACGTTGGCGTTTTTCCGGGTTACTCAAAACCTCATAAGCTTCGGCTGCCTCTTTAAATTTTTCCTCGGCTTGTTTATCATCCGGATTTTTATCAGGATGGTATTTGATCGCAAGTTTTCTGTACGCTTTTTTTATCTCGTCATCACTTGCATTCTTTGCTATACCAAGTATTTCGTAATAATCCCGCTTAGCCATTTCTGATTTTTAATTTCTATTGTTTTACTTATGACTATTGCGCAATAACAACCTTTGCAAAACGAATCACTTTGTCGCCGAGTTTGTAACCTTTTTCCACTTCATCAATCACCTTGCCTTTTTGGGAGTCGTCGGTTGCAGGAATGTTGGTAATCGCTTCCATTAGATCAGGATTAAAAACCTCGCCAATACTTTCTAATGCCACAAGACCCTTTTGCTGACTGATGTTTTTAAGCTTGTTATAAATCAGCACCATACCTTCTTTAATCGCCGCCGAGTCGTCAACGTTTTCATTTGCTTTCACAGCTCTTTCAAAATCATCAATGATAGGAAGGATAGCTTTAAATACATCTTCTCCGGCCGTTTTAATAATTTCCGATTTTTCCTTTATAGTGCGTTTACGATAGTTGTCGAATTCCGAATAAAGTCTCAGGTATTTATCGTTTAACTCCTTCACAAGGCTTTCATTGCTTTGTTCCGCAGCGGTAGTTTCGGCAGTTAAATCATCATTTTCAGCCTTAATGTCAGTCTCTTTATTCATTTGTTGCTCTTCTGTATGGTCTGCTTTTAAGTTATCTTCTTGATTTTGCATGGCTTAGAACGATTTAATAAGGTTATATACCCTTATAAATCAATTACTTTGCCATAAATGTGGTTTTGAAAATTTGTCAGGGTTTATAGATTAGAAACTCAACCCGCCGGTTAAGCAGATGGTCTTCCTCCCTGCAATCGATGGTTCCTCCACAGATCTTCCGAAGCTCCGTATTTCCCTTGGCTATCGCCCGAACCCGTGAACCTGCAATGCCCTTTTTTGCAAAATAAGCTTTAATTGCGTTGGCCTGATTTGTTGTTAATTCCAACGCATAAGCCGCATCCATCCGCGCATCAGTATGGGTAATAAACTCAATATTCAGCGATTTGTCTTTTGTAAGTTTTGATATCAATGGATTAAGTTCTTGTTCGTCTTTTGGGGTAAGTCCTTTACCATTTGTGTAAAACGTAAGATGTTTTACAATATCCAATTGTCCCAAAGAATTAGTGGTTGGATTTACGGTGTCGCTTTCCGTTAGTTTTTTACTGTAGCGGGCAGAAATAAAAAATACAAAGCCATGATCCTTGGTGCGACCATCCATCATAAACTCCCCGGCCGGTGAGTACAAAGCAATGGGATCGGAGGTGGTGATGTCAATTTTATTATCAACTTTTAATGTAAAATCCTGGTTAAGCTTAACGTCAGTAAAAACAAACCTTCCTTTTATGTCCGTGGTTGTTTTTGCGATAGAGTCGCCGTAATGATTAAACAAATACAAGCGAATAAATTTTGAAACGTCTGATTTATTAGAAGATTGGGCGAGAGTGCCTGTAATGTCTTTTTTAACGGGTTGAATATTTTTTCGATCATCAAGAATCTCTTCAACCTCTGTCATTGAAGGATTCACAGCTATGACCGACCCATTGTCATCAATCATTATATCTGACGGTAAACTTGTTATTCCATATTTTTTACAAACGTCATCGCTATATCCTCTGGAGGCAATGCCGTGAGTAAATGCATTAAGAGTGTCATTTAAGATAGCCTCTCTCCATGCATTTTTATCTGTCTGCACGGCTATCGCAATTACTTCAAAACCTTCGGCGCTCCTGTACTGAGCATTTCTATAACGTTCTACAAGTTTGGTCAGAAGCCGGTTCACGGCTTTTGTTTTGCGGATATTG
Source organism: Bacteroidia bacterium (assembly GCA_016788025.1). Lineage (GTDB taxonomy): Bacteria > Bacteroidota > Bacteroidia > B-17B0 > Aurantibacillaceae > Aurantibacillus. The sequence goes on along the minus strand of JAEUTM010000486.1, from coordinate 1,260 downwards.
CTACTCCAGAAGTGAAGAAGTACAATGCGCTTCATGTATGGCATCGTGAAGCTCTGAATGCCGTTTTCCTGTGTGCTGAGTATGAATGAAGGGGCCTTGGCGCCTGGCTTTATCATTAAAGTGTCGGTTTGCCCGTAACCCTGCACAAAAAGAAAAATAAGTATAACAACTAAGAAACGTTTCATTAAGGTTTAATGGCAAATTTTTCAAGCGTTGAAATTAGTTCTTCGCCTCTCAGATCCCTTGCGATGATAATTCCCTTGTCGTTAATCAGGAAATTCGCTGGAATTGTTTCAACCTTGTAAATCTGAGCGGCACTGTTACTCCATCCAGCCAGATCACTAACATGTGAGATCCAGATCAATCCATCTTTTTCAATCGCTTTTTTCCACGCATCGGGACTTGTATCGAGAGACACGCTGAAAACTGTGAATCCACTACCATTTTTAAATTTCCGGTCTTTAAAATTTGTATAGGCATTCACCACAGCGGGATTTTCCCTGCGACAAGGACCGCACCAGCTGGCCCAAAAATCTATTAACACTAATTTTCCCCGTAAGGACGACAGACTTATTTCATTGCCATAAGGATCCTTCATGAATATATCCGGCGCCTGGTTGCCTAGGTTTAATCCAATGGTTGGTTCAACTTGTTTCTGTGGAATTGTGTGCGACAGATTTAACCTCTTATTTACGGAATAAGAACTAGAAATGAGGAGAATTAATAAAGGAAGAAATATATAATGATAATTCTTCATGATTCTTTTCTCAGGATTTGAGCGCCGATAGCATTTAATCGCGCATCTATGTTTTGGTATCCTCTGTCGATTTGGTTGATATTAAAGATGACACTTTTTCCTTTTGCGCTCATGGCTGCAATTAGAAGCGCCACACCCGCCCTGATATCCGGACTAGCCATTTGGATTGCGCGCAACTGAATCTTTCGGTCGAGCCCCATTACAACAGCACGATGCGGATCGCTTAGAATAATTTTAGCGCCCATGTCTATAAGCTTGTCTACAAAGAACAAACGACTTTCAAACATTTTTTGATGAATAAGAACATTACCTCTTGCTTGTATCGCTGTAACCAAAGCTATGCTTATTAGATCGGGAGTGAAGCCTGGCCAGATAGCATCACTTACAGTAAGAATAGAACCGTCAATGAATGTGTCTATTTCATAATGTTCTTGTTCCGGAATAAAAATATCGTCGCCTCTGCGTTCCATTTTTACACCAAGCCTTCCGAAAATAGTTGGAAT
>JAEUTM010000306.1 GCA_016788025.1 Bacteroidia bacterium | reverse complement strand
ATCACTCTTGATGCTGAAGAAAAACGTAATGAAGAAGAATTTGACGAAACAAGTCTTCACATGCGTCAGTTGTTGAAAACCAAACTTGTTGACATGGATCTTTCCGTTCGTGCTTTAAATTGCTTAAAAGCAGCTGACGTTGAGACTTTAGGAGAACTGGTTTCATTCAACAAAAACGACCTTTTAAAATTCAGAAATTTTGGTAAAAAGTCCCTTACGGAGTTAGAAGACTTAGTTCAATCTAAATCTTTACAATTCGGTATGAACGTTGCAAAATATAAATTAGATAAAGACTAATAAATAGAGAAGTAAGAAGTTAGATTTAAGAATAAGTTCTGAAGATCTAAAATCTTAAATCGTAAATCTTAAATTAAAATGAGACACGGAGATAAAATAAATAACTTAGGCAGGAAAACCGCTCACCGCAATGCGTTGATGATGAACCTGGCTATCGCTTTGATCGAGAACAAGCGTATTTTTACGACTCTCGCTAAAGCAAAAGCTTTACGTACTTACGTGGAGCCGCTTATTACAAAAAGCAAAGAAGATACGACTCATAGCCGTCGTATGGCTTTCAGTTACCTGAAAAACAAACAAGCTGTTAGCACTTTATTTAAAGATGTTGCAGTGAAAGTTGCAGAGCGTAACGGTGGATACACCCGTATTATTAAGACAGGTAACCGTTTAGGTGACGCTGCTGAAATGGCGATGATTGAGCTGGTAGATTTCAACGAAATCTACACTGGCAATAAAAAAGCCGGAGCTACAGCCAAAGCTAAACCTACACGTCGTCGTGCTGGTAAAAAAGCTGCTGCTAAAAAATCTGCTGACACTGGTTCAGTGGAGGAGGCAAAAACTGAAGAATAGTTAATGAGTGACTTCGACCCTTCGATGAACTCAGGGTCCGAGTCATAAAAGTCAGTAAATAATTGAAACCCGTTCTGATATGGAGCGGGTTTTTTTATTCCCTGAAGTAGAGCAAGTTCAGTCATAACAAAAAGTAGAATTTCGTTCGCTTGATAATAAAAGAACAGTCATAGTGCAAACACATTCTGGGATTAAATGTATTTTCGTTGATAGGATTTAAACTCATGTCTAGATTTTTATTTTCCCTTTGTGTAACGTTTTTGTTACTGCAGCTTCAGGTATTTTCGCAAAACGCTGTTAAGCTTACATCTGATGCTCGTAAAGAGGTTGTAAATGCTGTTAGCAAACGTTTAATAGATCACTATGTGTATGCTGACACCGCAGCGAGAATGGCTGCCTATATTAAATTAAAACTAAAGGATGGGAAATATAATGGCATTACAGACCCTGTTGTATTTGCAGAACAATTGTTGGCAGATCTTCGTTCTGTTTACGCGGACGGGCATTTACTTATCCGCTACGATTCCAGACCGTCAAATCTGGCTCAGGCTCCAGCCACACCTAACAATAATGATCCCTTCAGAGAACTAAAAGAAGCAAATTTCGGATTCCAAAAGGTAGAGATTCTTCCAGGCAACATAGGTTACCTGAGTATGTTATCCTTCAGAGCGGATCCAGTCTATGGCATGGAAACCATGAAAGGCGCCTTGAGATTTGTTCAATATACGAATGCGATAATTATTGATCTGCGCAGTAATGGAGGGGGATCACAGGAGACTGCAACAATGCTGATGGGCTTTTTTTTAGATAAAAAGATCCTGGTCGAGAGATTTTACAACCGCTATACAAAAGAGAATACCGACTACTGGACAAGACCGGACAGCAATTTTAAAGATCTCTGGACAAAGCCTGTTTACGTTCTTACCAGCCATAAATCCTTCTCGGCTGCCGAAATGTTCGCCTATGACATGAAAGCTTTGAAAAGGGTAATTATAGTGGGTGAAACAACAGGTGGTGGTGCACACGGACAATTTGAGGCGGACGTTACCAATGGATTTACCTTGCAGGTGCCTTATTGGACCAGCATAAATCCTATTACAAAAACGAACTGGGAAAGAGTAGGCGTGGAACCGGATATCAAAACAAACGAAAATGCAGCACTGGAAACAGCCGAGAAAGAGATCTTTAGAACGTTGATCTCTAACGCCAAAACGTCAACCGATAGTTTTAATTTGGCCTGGCAGTTAGAGCTGCTGGAGTCGTCAAACCATCCCGTAAATATAGATTCTCTGCAGCTTAAAAAATTTGTAGGGACGTATGGTGAAAGAACCTTTACGTTTGAGGCGGGAAAATTGCATTATCAAAGAGCAGGACGACCTAAATTCGAATTGGAACCGCTCACAAAGAACCGCATGAGAGGAAAGAACAACACCTACTTTAAAATTGAATTCATTAACGATGCAAACAATGACGTAAACAGGATAAAAGTGTATTACCAGGATGGCAGAGTGGAGGAAGCATCCAGAAACCTTTAGCAATTCTTTTATTAACATTCTGTAAGAGTTTTAAGACCTTATTTGACCGAGTTTAGCAATGCCTAACTTTGACGTATGAAGAGAATTTGCATTAGCCTGTTTTTTTTAATTTTTTCTTTTGTTTTAAGTTCGCAAAACAAATACGATAAAACGTTTTACCTGATAGATATTGCTTCAGATTATGTTTTTAATCCTTCGGATAAACATGATGTTGATTCGGTGCTCAGGCTTTACCACGCTACAAAGAATGATACGTTGCGGATGTATTATCTGCGTGTTTTTTCGGAGGGACTTAACACTGAGTATCTGTGGACCCGCTATAATCGCTTGATGTATAAGAGGAGCCTGGAAAAAGATGACAGTCTGTTTAAATTTTACAGGGGTTGCGCACTTAACAATATAGGCTATGAATTGCAGTATATAAAAAATGACCTTGAGGGCGCAAAAAAGAACTACCACGAAGCCTACAGAGTTTTCACGGAAATAAATAATGGAAGCGGTCTTGGTGTAGAGATTAATAACCTGGCATATATTTATCAGCATGAGGGAAATATTCAGAAAGCTGTTGACCTTTATACAGAAGCAGGTAAGTTCTTTGAAAGACTCAATCAACCCTTAGGCCTTACAAGTATTTATCTTAACCTGGCCGACATTTATTTTACCAATGAAGAACTGGAGAAGGCAGATGAGTTTTCTAAAAAGGCTTTGGAATATGCTTTAAGAGCTGACCAGAAACTTCCTTTAGCAAATGTGTACAATCAACTCGGCGCGATAAACATCAAAAAAGAAAATCCGTCTAAAGCAATTGAATACTACACAAAAGCGCTCGACATTTATACAAAGGAAAATGATTCAGGGAAGCAGGCGCTTGTGTGTATTGGTTTGAGCAATGCTTACCTGAAGCAAAAAAACCAGGCCCAATATGAGGACTATGTTTTACGGGCATATGGCTATTCCATTTTTGCAGCGGATCTCCAGATCAAAGCAAAGATTTATGATAAGCTGGCTCTGATGTACATCGCTAAAAAGGATTACACCAAAGCCGGGGCATTTGCGGATTCGGCGTACATGTTTGCAAAAAAGCTGTCTTATGCCGACTTGGTGGCAAGCGCCGCGCAGGATCTCAGCGAAATCTATAAGAATAAACAGGACTATCAGAGAGCTTTTCTTTTTTTGAGCGAAGCCAAGCGTTTGCAGGACAGCTTAAAATCAGATGCTGCTAAAAAATCCATTATTAAGAGCCAGTATCAAATGGAGTATAACAAAAAGTCTATTGAACTAAAATCGGAGCAGGATAAGAAAGACGCCATTCGGGCAAGCGAAAAGCGCCAGCAGCAAATAATCCTCACTCTAACCTTTATTGCTTTAACGGTGATCGCAGGTTTTGGCTTTGTGGCATTTAAGAATTACAGGAAAGTTAAAAAACAAAATGTTGTGATTGAAAATCAAAAGGCTCTGGTAGATGAAAAACAAAAAGAGATCTTAGATAGTATTTCGTATGCCAAACGCCTGCAGGAAGCAATTCTTCCACCCAAGAAAATTATTGATTCGCACCTGGCTGGAAGTTTTGTTTATTATAAGCCGAAGGATATTGTTGCAGGTGATTTTTATTGGGCGGAAAAAGTTGATGATTTGTTCTTTATTGCAGCTGCTGATAGCACCGGGCATGGTGTACCTGGCGCCCTGGTATCCGTGGTTTGTTCAAATGCACTGAATCGTTCGGTGAAGGAGTTTAATTTACGAGAGACGGGTAGGATCCTTGATAAAACAAGGGATTTGGTAATCGAAACATTTGCGAAAAGCAACACAGAGGTAAAAGACGGGATGGATATTTCCTTGCTTTGTATTCATCTTAAAGATAAGAGCGTTACATGGAGTGGTGCGAATAATCCACTATGGTACATAGAGAACGGAGCACTTACGGAGATCAAGGCAGACAAACAGCCCATTGGCAGATCAGAAAACCCATCACCATTTACAACACACCGACTGAAGGTTAATCCGGGTACCTTATTCTACCTTTTCACCGATGGGCTGGCCGACCAGTTCGGAGGCCCGAATGGTAAGAAGTTTAAGTATAAGCAATTTTCCGACCTTCTCCAGAGCTTAAGCAAACAGACACTTTCGAATCAAGAGGCAGAGCTTGACAGAGTTTTTCGTGACTGGAAAGGCAGTCTTGAGCAGGTTGACGATGTATGCATTATTGGACTAAAGGTTTAACGTTTTCAGATTGCTGGTAAGCTATTTTGTTAGTAGATTTGTTATACACACACATGAAATATTCAACGCTCAAAATTGTTTTATTGGCAATGTTGTTTTTTTGCGGTACTACTTTTACCGCTCAGACAGACCAAAAGCCATATCCCGAAAAGTTTACTATTAAACAGAAAGAGGTAGATAAACTCTTCTCCTATAACCCCGGGACCAGGCTCTCAGCAAGAGGCAATAAGTACCTTGCGAAAGGAACTGTCTTAGTGAATACCAGTAATGGGGACACAAAATACCTGAGATATCAATTGAATTATTTTAAAAGTGCATTTCTGAATGTGCAAGTAAACGGAGCTTTTTCTACACAAATGTTTATTGTTTCCGATGATAAGTCTGTGTTTTACAAAGGTAGGCTGGAGAAAGGAAAATGGCTAATGAAAAAATGTGATGAAGATGAGATCGTTTCAGAATAAGGCTTCATTCCTTTTAAACAGAAGCACTGTAGCAGTAGCGCTGTTTTTTATTTCCGGTTCGTTCTTCGCCCAGATCCCGCTTTTAAATAGCAGACCAAGTAATACTACTCAGGTTATTTATCTTGATTTTGATGGGCATGTCACAAGTGGAACCTCGTGGAACTCGGGCGCTCTGATTACGGCCCTGCCATCAACAATTAGTTATGCAAATATGGTGATTGTCTGGAAGCGCATGTCGGAAGATTATATCCCTTTTGACGTAAATATTACTACAGACTCTGCCAGGTTTAATGCGGCGCCGGCAAACAAACGTATGCGTATTGTTGTGACACCGAGCAGCGCCTGGTATTCGAATAACGCCGGAGGAGTAGCTTACGTCGGTAGTTTTGCCTGGGGCGGAACGCCGGGAACCCCTTGTTGGGTATTTGAAAATCAATTGGGCTATAGTGCTAAAAACATTGCTGAAGCTGCGTCACACGAGGGAGGTCATACTTTGAGTCTTAGACATCAAAGCACATACAGCATTACACCTTCATCAACCTGTACTAAAACAGCTGAGTATAATCCAGGTCAGGGTACCGGTGTAACAGGCTGGGCGCCGATTATGGGTGTTGGTTACAGCAAAAATGTAACAACCTGGTACAATGGAACCAGCGCAGTTAACTGTAATACCCTTCAACTTGATCATGGTAATTCTCTGCCTGGAATTACAGGTACTAATTTTTTGTCTTTTTATCCCGATGATGTCGGAAACGCGCTTAACAGTGGAAAAGTACTTGATCTGAACACAACAGCCCTGGTTGATTCGGGACTGATCAGTACGCCCTCGGATATAGATGTTTTTAGTTTCAGCTTTTGCACAAATAGATATATTTCAATTGATGTAAAGCCCTGGGCACTTGACACCACCAGCTATTCAGGGGCAAATCTCGACGTAAATCTTGTTTTGCGGGACGCAGTTACAAATTCTGTGATTGCCAGCGATGCTCAAATTAACAGGCTCAATGCAAGGCTTGCAGCGAATCTAACTCCAGGCAGCTATTATTTTACAATTGATGGAGACGGTTCTGCAAATTATTCCGATTACGGAAGTTTAGGTCGTTATTATGTTTCTATTAAAACCACAAACGCTCCTCAATTTACAAACACAATCGTTACCAATTCCCTGATCTGCCAGAATAAACCAACCACGCTCAGCTACACAAGTAACGGGGTTCCGAGTTCTTTTCAGTGGAATATAAGCGGACCCACAAGTATGAGTACAACCGTTCAGTTTCCATCGGTTACTTTTTCAAGCACAGGTGTGTATACAATCACCTTTTTTGGACAGAATAATTTTGTGAGTTGCCCTGTAACGAAAACGATAACCGTAAATCCCAGTCCAAGTTTTAGCCTTACACAATCACAAATTTTCTGTAAAGACGCTACCGTTAGTCTCGTGGCGAACCCTGTGTCGGGTAACACTTACACCTGGATGCCAGGTAATTTGAGTGGCGCCAGCCAGGTTTTTTCACCCGCGCAGACAACACAATATACGGTAACTGCTGGTAACGGGTTGTGCACGAACACCGCTGTGACAAGCTTGAGTTTAAGTCCTGATTTTACACTGAGTATTGTTGCTTCAAACACCTTGTTTTGTCCTGGAGACACTGTTTCTATAAGTGCAAGTGGAGCGAGTAATTATACTTTTATGCCGGGTGGACAATCTGTAAGTCAAATTACTTTAACCCCCGTGACTCCGGTTGTTTACACTATTTATGCTGCCAACCTGGACGGTTGTATTAAACAAGATTCAGTATCTCTCAATTTAAAGGAGTGTAATCCAGAGGGAGTTGAAGAGTACCAGCTTGAAAATGAGATTTCCGTTTTTCCAAATCCTGCCAATGCCTCAGTTTATCTCGCTAAAAAAAGCACCAGCAATGTAACAAATGTGCAAGTGCTGAACAGCCTTGGGCAGGTTATTTCAGAGTTTGGTTTGAAAAACGAGATTACTGAATTAAAGACAGATAACCTGGCAAATGGTTTATATTTCCTTCGGATTTTTTCGAAGAGAAACAGCCTTGTTCGTTTTGTCGTATCGCACTAGTATATTTTCATTAATTGCTATTCTGAACTGAGCTTTGATACTCGTTATCGAACTCACAAATTGTAATTTCTACCCTCCTGTTCGCTGCGCTGCTTGTGTTTTCACTATCGATTGGATTCCTGTCTCCATATCCCCGGCTACGAATACGACTCTCTTTAATTCCTTTCTGTACAAGAAAATCTTTTACGGCGGCAGCCCGGTTTTTAGATAACTGGTCGTTATGCTTATCCGTGCCTGTCTTGTCGGTGTATCCATCCACGTAAACGTTTATATATGGATAGGTTTTTAAAAAGCGAACAAGTAATCCAAGTTCCTTTTCTGCTGAGGCTGGAATCACATACTGGTCAGTACCATAATTAAAATCTTTAAGCTGATAACATGATCCATAAAGGATCATAGTCAGGGCTTCGTTATTTGGTTCAGGAGCAGGTCCAACATAAATGTCATCGATATAATAATAAGCCTTGCGTGAATTATTTGTAAATGGAGGAATTATTTTCTCTGCGACCATCAGATCGGGGAAACAACCAATAGTAAGATATCTTTCGCCACCACTGGCAACATAATCTCCTGAAATTTCAATCCAGTCTGTGTTGCTCATAATATCCGCAGAGGCCAGGTGTGGAGTGACCTTAAGAAATGCATTATTCTGTACATCGATTTTTTCATTTGTGAAATAAACGCCCAGGCCGGATATGGCGTAAGCGCTTTTCTCGGCAAGGCTTAGGTTGAAACTCACCTTATACACGTCGCCTTCTTGTAGCGGATGGCTAAGCGGCACCTGGATGTACTCACTGTATTTCTGATAACCCGGGCGGGTAAAAAACATCCCGGTTTCGTCGGCATAAAAAGCTGTAATCCCGGTGTAATTATTTCCTGTTTTTGGTTGCTGGATGCCCATGTAGTTTTCTCCGGCTTCTAAATCATGTGACCGAGCATCTTTTCCGAACAAATCAACACTGGTGTTATTTGAGCTGGAAATACTATCTGCATTGGCAAAAGCACCCAGGCTATGGATCTTACAGTGTGTATTTTCAAAAGATCCGTTAAATGCAAGATTGGCATCCTGCGCAATTGCCGTTGAACTCAGTGCCAGGCAAAGCAAAAATTGTGATATTTTCATAGTACTGCTTTACTTATTCTGTACAAAAAAGTGTGCCAGTTTCCAGTTTTCTGTTTGCAGAGGGCTTTGGCATTAGCAGTTTAAGGTGGGCAGGTGCAATACAACTGGCATTGTGTTTGAAGTGCTTAGGTAGAGGAAGATATTCCGGTTGTGTCAACCCGAAGGAAAATCTATTTGATGAAAACGAAAGGGAAAGTAGAAAAAAAGCCTGGTACGAATAACGGATGGAAAACCTGCAGCAGGGACCATAAATTTCGTTGTTCAGGGCCTTGTCCGTTTTGTTGGCCGGGCGGAGTAAAAAAGAAAGGCTAAACCAGGGTTGTTTTTTATAAGTCTGTGTATTCTCACAGTGTTAACCATGTATTTACCCAGCAATGTTTCTGAACCGAAAATTTTAAATTTGAAAAGCTCCGTTTTTTTCGGAAACAGAATTTATGAAACGATGCATCCATATTTTATTAGTTTTGTTCTGCAGTTCGTTTCTCTCTGCACAGAAAGGCATTGAGCCTTCTAAACTCAAGCAGTTTAATATTACGGTAAACTTCGACGACTATACCGTAAAAACACAGATGCTTAGTCAGCCCAAAGATATCAGCACTGACAATGATAAAACTTACATGTGGTATGCTTCACAAAAACTTGTTGAAACCCGTGGCGGCTATGATGGCAAGTTGATTCATGGAACCTACAGATCATTTTATCTTAACAATCAATTAAGAGAACAAGGCGAGATGCGTTATGGTCTTAAGGATAAGACATGGAAATACTGGTACTCCGATGGTAAATTGAAAGAAGTGATCTGTTGGAAGAAAGGTCTTAAAAACGGCACATATCTTCTCTATAATGATTACGGACAGCTGATGGCGAAGAGTAAATTCAAAAACGATAAATTACATGGTACGTTTTACACATATGGTCCCAATGGTGTGATCATTGAAAAGAAAAGGTACAAGCATGGAGAGGAATACCTGAAGAAAAAATTATTCGGCGGTAAAAAATTATTCCGCTTACGGAGCAGTAAAACAAAGGTCAGCGACGGGCAATCTTCGGATTCTCAAGAAACAAAAGCCAGGAAAAAAGGACTAAATCGGAAGTTTCTGAAGCGTAAATCCTCCAAAGAGAAAAAGACACAGCAAGAGGACCTGAAAAACAAAACGGTTACATCCTGAAGCCGTAAAGCTCTTAAATATGAAGGTAACAATGTTATATACACGGAAGAAACAGCTCAAGGGGGGTGCGCTCTATATTTCCGTTTTGGTTAGCATTATTATCGGCGTAATGCTGAGCATGTTTTTGCTTCTCTCAAGATACAATCAACGAAATCTTACGGTCTTGTCCCAAAGCTCCCAGCTATATTGTAATCTCAATACTGCACTCGAAATTGCCCAGTCTGCTTATTTCACCAGTGAAATGAATGATACCTGGATAAAAAATGAATTTAATGATGATTCGATAAGGATAAAAAGGACAAACTGGGGAGCATATACAATCGTAAACACCCGGGCAAAAAACCGCCACCAGAGTTTGTCTAAGACCGGGCTATACGGAACTTTCATGAGCGGGGATTCGGGTCTGGTAATTTCAGATAATAGTCGACCTATTGGTGCAAGCGGAAAAATTGTATTTCAGGCAAATTGTTATTTACCCAAAGAAGGACTTAAGCCAGCTTATATCGAAGGACAGAGCTATATCGCCTCACCTGGGAATATTAACTATATAAAAAAATCACCAAGATCAATAACGGGAACTCAAAAACAATTTATCAGCGCTATAGAAGAACAGGTGAAGGGCCCGGATCTTATGCGTGATAGTATCGTGGGATTTTTGCCGGAGGTTTATACGAGGAGTTTTGATCAAAGGACAGTTGTACTGAATTTTAATGGAAGTAACTTATCCGGATTAAGGCTGGCGCAAAATATTAAAATATACGCCGCAGATCTTGAAATAGATAGTTCCTGCCATTTTGAGCAGGTTGTTGTTATTTGTAACAAAGCACATTTCAGAAAAGGATTTCGTGGCCAGGTGCATGTGATAGCAAAAGACAGCATTGTAATGGAAGAAGATTGTTGGTTTGAATTTCCTTCCTCCCTTGTTCTTCTTGCAGGCGAAGGGAAAGGTACCGACCTGTCTTTTATCCAGTTTAACAGGGGATGCAGCTTGTATGGCGCCGTGATTGCTGAAAAAGGAGAATCCGCTCAAAAAAAAGTACTTATTAAAACGCATGCCGCAAGTGAGATCAGCGGATTGTTGTATAGTTGCGAATACCTGCACCTGGAAGGCATATTAAATGCCAATGTGTATGCTGATAAATTGCTGCTAAAGACGCCCTCGGCTGTTTACGAAAATCACCTGCTGGCCTGTGAGGTTAATCCACGTAAATACGCCCACTTGCTGGCGGTACCGGCTATTTTTGATAATACGACAAGACTATACAATTGCAAAACCTTCTACTGATACGATGAAACAACTGAAGCTAAAACTAAAAGGAAGTTCCATCGTGGAAGTGCTTGTCGCGCTTGCCATCACGAGTTTCGGAATGGTGCTGGCTTCTGTTATATATCTGCAGCTGCAAAAGGAAACCCTTCCATTCTTTAAGTTGAAGGCAGTTGAGCTGGCAGAACAATACATGAAAAAGGCTGTGAATGAAAAAGGAGGATTTGATGAGTCTTATAAATGCGAAGAGTTTACAGTAAGGAGAGTTGTTTCTCCCAGCACTTCATTTTTGGATTGCCTATCGGTGAGGATTATTGTATTTGATGGGTCACAGAAAAAACTACACGAATTGGAAACGGTGATTTATAACGGTAGATGAAAACCAATGCACATAAGAGATTAAAAGGCTTTACGATCGTGGAAGTGCTTGTTGTTTTAGCGCTGACTTCTTTGTCGGTTAGCCTTTCTTACGGCGCTTTAAATGCAACGCAGGAACTTTTTTCCAGATACAAAGCTCAAAACCGTTTCCTGAATGAATTTACAGAACTAAAACGAAGGTGCGATTACGAAGCTCTTAAAGCAATAAGCATTATTGAAATCGGCACCAATATTTTTGAAATAAAGCGTGACAGTTTGCCAATTAAAATAAGCGTTTTGGACAAGAGGGTGCTCCTATTTAAAGGAGGAATCTGCGATACTTTTCACCTGGAAGCCAAAAATTTAAAGATCGGTTATGAAGAAATGGCCAATCCTCTATGGCAAAATAAACTTGTAAATGAGTTAAGTTTTGACGTTGAATTCAGTAAGCAGAAATATATTTTTTCATTCACTAAGAGCCATGACGCTTCGGTAAAACTGGCTCTTGATTCGCAGGAAAACGGTGGCAAGTATTGATATTTCGAAATATTCGACACAACACAAAGCTTCATCTGTTTCAACACAAACGGAGGGAAAAGGTATTGCCGAACTTCTGAACAAAGAGATCAGTTTGTTTGAGAAGAAGTTTGGCGCCAAAGAGAAAGAGGCTTTCTATTCGGAACTTGGACTGCTTTTGTCTACGGGCGTAGATATTAAAACGGCCTTCGAAATTATTGAGGAAGATATTCCCGACAAAAAGCATAGGGCCATGCTGGAACAAATTAAGAACAATATCATTGGCGGAAAAAGAATCTTTGAGGCGGTATCTGCTTTTTCGAAAGTGTTTAGTAATTACGAATGCCAGAGTATTAAAATAGGGGAGGAGACCGGCAAGCTTCCTGAAGTGTTAAAGGAGCTTGGAAGTTTTTATCAATCGAGCATTAAACTGAGACGACAGATTGTGGGAGTATTGACTTATCCGGTAGTTGTGATCAGCATGGCGATTTTGATCGTGTATTTTATGTTGTCATTTGTAGTGCCAATTTTCAGTGATATTTTTTCTCAGAGTGGAGGGCAATTGCCGGAGTTGACACAATTCCTGATTCGTGTTAGCAATAAAAGCGGTTTAATTTTCTATACACTGTTTGCAATTATTTTAGGAGCAGGAGTCCTTCATAAAACGCAATCCAAAAAAGACTGGTATCGCAATTACACATCGGCTTTGTTTCTAAAGTTGCCAGTAGTGAATAAACTGATTCGTAAAATTTACCTTACCCGTTTTTGTCAGAGTATGAAATTACTGTCTGGAGCGAGAGTGATGGTGCACGAAGCATTGGAACTGGTGGGAAATATGATAGACTATTATCCCATGGAACAAGCTTTGTCGGAAGTTAAAAGAGAAGTGGTAATGGAGGGAAAATTGCTAAACGAAAGCCTGGCCAAACACAGTATTTTTCCAAAAAAACTCGTGGCATTAATTAAGTTAAGCGAGGAAGTAAATGAACCGGAGCTGATTTATGAAAAACTTCATAGTCAGTATTCTGCGGAGATAGAACATCAGCAGGCTGTTGTTGGAAAGTTAATAGAACCGGTGTTTATTATCTTACTGGGATTGTTTGTTGGTTTTATATTGGTAGCGATGTATTTGCCGATGTTTGAAATGAGTAGTGGCAATTTTTAAGTAGCAGTTTTGGAGGTTGAGAAAGTTCGAAAGTTTGGAAAGTTGTAATTGAAACAGTTAAAAATTTATAGGATGAAAAGAATTGAGAAAATTAAAGAGCTTGGAAGAATCAAAGTAAAAGGTATGACTTTAATTGAGTTACTATTAGTATTGGCCCTGATAGGAATACTTCTGTCTATGGCTGTACCCAAACTAATGCCATTGATTGGGAGAACAAAGTCGCTGGAAGCCCAGATGCAGTTAAAACACATCCTGAACCTGGAGAAGAATTATTTTTACATTAATTCGAAATATACGAGCAGTCTGGATGATTTAGGTTTTGAGCAATCAAAGCTTGTAACGGAAGACGGTAAGGCCAATTACAAAATAGAGATCGTAGAAGCAAACAATCATGCTTTTGTAGCGAAGGCTTTATCTGTAACTGACTTCGACCAGGACGGACAGATGAACATCTGGCAGATAAATCAGGATGAGGAAATTAAGGAAGTGATTAAGGATTGAAGATAAACGAAGAATTGAATATTATTTTTTTGATATTACTTGGACTTTGTTCTGTTGGAATCGCCTACCAGGATTTTAAGGAGAGGATGATTAGTTTGTGGTTGATTGTTTTGTTCTCTTTGTTGAGCTTATTAAAATTTCTGAGAGATTATGATCTATCATCGCTTTATGAAAACACCATATTCCTACTTCTTTACATGTTACTAAGCTTTGTTATACTGAAATTATATTATTTCCTGAAAGAAAAGCGATTTACTAAAATATTAGATGAAAAAATTGGTGCCGGCGATGTGTTGCTAATATCAACTATTGGTCTTTGTTTAGAACCTACGATTCAGATTGTTTTTTTTACTTTCAGTTTTCTTGTTACCTTAATAATTATACCATTTCTGAAAACAAAAACAGCTCCATTAGGAGCTGTTCTGGTAATTTGTTTTTTGGCCTATCATTTCGCAGTTATGCTTGGATATTAGGCCAATTCCACAATTCCTTTTTTTAAGGCAAATTTGAGCAGTTGTGCAACATTATTACATTTAGCCTTGGAGTAGATTCTACTGCGGTGAAAATCTATTGTGCTTGCAGACAGATGAAGGAGGTCGGCAATTTCTTTATTGGTGTTACCATCGCAGATCTTTTTTAGAATCTCTGTCTCTCTATCTGTGAAATCAGAATTCGCGAAAGGACTAGATCCATTTTTTACCTTAATAAGGGTGTCGACCATCACTTTTGAGGTTGCGTTGTCAAAAAAAAAGCCCTCGGATTTTACAATCTTTATTGCTTTTAATAGAGTTTCCACAGAGCAGTTTTTAACGAGGAAACAGTTCGCCCCCTTAGCCATGAATTCAGGCATTTGGCCGAGATAACTAGTAGGGCTAAAAAGAATGATACGGGTATCGGGGAATCGTTTCTTGAGAATGTCGAAGGTAGAGTTTACATCCATCTGACTTATTTCGATATCCAGGATCACAATGTCTGCATGTTTCAGTTTTAGAATGTCGAGCAAGGCTTTGCCCGTAGAAGCCTCGGCTAAAAAATCGATTTCAGTTTTGGTTCTTAAAAATGCTGCGAGTGATACTCGAAAGAGCTCATTACTTTCAGCTAAGATGACTTTGGGTTTTTGGGTATTCATATGTATAGTTGTTTGTTTTGGGAGGTGGTTAATCTTCTTTCATTCTATGTTGTGCCTCTAAAACTAACGATAATAAGTGTTTCTTATTGTATCATTGAGAGGAAAGAGGCTTTGACTTTACAAGTGGGTGATCTCATTGAGAGATTGGACAAATACCGTGCCGTTTTATAGTTCATATTAAAAAATGCTTT
>JAEUTM010000381.1 GCA_016788025.1 Bacteroidia bacterium | reverse complement strand
CTGACTAAAACTCACATCGTATGCTCCATTTAAAAACCCGGCATCGTTCTCCACCACCGATACAGTTCTTGTTTGCGGAGTAATCGGGTTTCCCAAAATATCGTCAGCATAATATGTAATATAATATACCCCCGGAATACGTGTATTTACTGCGCCGGTTTTTTTCGTTACGGATCGGTACCGGCTGCAATCGAGCGCATTACTTGTATCGAAAAGGTACTCTGCTCCCTGATCTTTATAGTCGGCGAAAAGATAAGCCGTGTCGACATCGCGTCCAATAATTTTAATCGAAGGCGAGTAGGTTTGCAAACTGCCATCAGAATTAGTGTGACTTTCTTTTTCCAGATAAAAGGTAAGTACCACAATAACTAAAACAACAAGTCCAACTATTATTTTGAGTAGCTTGTTCATTTAGGTACGTTAAATATAAATCCTACCTTATAAACGTTTTCAATGTTGATATCGTTATCATCCTTAAGATATTTACGAATTTTAGTAATAAACACATCCAGACTTCTGCCGAGGAAATAATCGTTCTCGCCCCATAGTTCTTTCAGCATTTCTTCTCTTTTTACTAACTGATTGCGGTGTGTAGCGAGGTATCTTAATATATCACATTCTTTTTCAGTGATGCGTTTTATCTTTCCATCCAGGCTCAGAGATTGATTGTAGACATCGAAACTGTATTTACCAAGGGGAATAAGTTCCTTTTTTTCTGTGGTTCCGTTTAATGGAATCCGCCTGACAACGGCTTTAATTTTCCAAAGGAGCTCCTCTTCATCAAAAGGTTTGATAATATAATCATCGGCTCCAAGGCCGTAGCCTTTTAATTTATCCTCCTTCAGAGATTTGGCCGTAATAAATAACAGCGGAATCTTTTGGTTCTTCTCCCTAATCTTCTTAGCCAGGCTAAAACCGTCCAGCTTTGGCAACATTACATCCAAAAGACACAAATCAAAAGAGTGACTTTCAAAACTCCGTGCTGCTATCTCTCCGTCTTTACAAAGCTTTACTTCAAAGCCTTCGCCTTCCAGGTAATCTACCAGGAGCATTCCAAGATTCAGGTCATCCTCTGCCAGCAATATTTTAATTTTGTCTTTAGGCATAAGGAATATTTATGATAACTGTTGTGCCTTCTGATCTTTTGCTGCGAAGAGAGACAAAACCACCATGCATTTCAATGATCTTTTTGATATAAGTTAGTCCAAGACCAAAACCCTTTACATCGTGAATATCACCGGTTGGAACTCTATAGAATTTTTCGAAAATCCTGGTTTGATACTCTTCTTCAATACCTATTCCTTTGTCAGCCACTTCCAAAACCAGGAAACTGCCTTCATTATAGGTTCGAATCTTAAGTTCCGGACTTCCGCTTGAATATTTTATCGCGTTATCGAGAAGATTGCAAACCGAATTCGTTAAGTGCGATCTGTCGCCTAAAACCACCATTTGCTCCGCATCAAGACTAACATCTAACTCGCCTTTAACATTCTCAATTTGCACACTCATGCATTTCAACGAATCGCGGATAATCTGGTGAAGATCCGTTTCTGTTTTCTGAATCGGAACATCTCCCCTTTCCAATGCAGTCATACTCAACACCTGTTCTACCTGCTGACGGAG
>JAEUTM010000370.1 GCA_016788025.1 Bacteroidia bacterium | reverse complement strand
CTGACTACTTGTATTTTTTGATGAGCTGTGATAAGGTTTGTTTTACCTTATCATTTGGCTCTGCAAGAGGTAGGCGCACAAAAGGTTCGCATTTTTTCAATAAACTGAGTGCGTATTTAATTCCGCCGGGATTACCATCTGCAAACAGTTGATCGGTAATATCCACAAGTTTGTAATGCAGTTTCTGAGCGTCTGTAAATTTATGTTTAAGGCACAAACGTACCATTTCACTGTAGTCTTTCGGGAATGCCTGCGCTACTACCGATATCACTCCTTCGCCACCTGCAGCTATTATCGGAAGAGTAAGGTTATCGTCGCCACTGATCACCATGAAGTCCTTTGGTTTGTTTTTAATTATCTTCATGATTTGTTCAATGTTACCGCTTGCCTCTTTTGTTGCAACAATGTTCTTGAAATCTTTGGCAATTCTAACCTGTGTTTCCCAGGTTACATTGCTTCCTGTGCGTCCTGGAACGTTATAAAGAATGATGTCTTTTTTTGTTGCCTTAGCCAGGGCTTTATAATGCTGGTAATAGCCCTCCTGGTTGGGTTTGTTATAATATGGGGCAACAGATAAGATCGCCTCAAAAGGTTTCAGATCTGTTTTGTTAAATGAATCAAGCACTTCCTGGGTATTGTTTCCGCCAATTCCAAGAACAAGTGGTAATTTGTTTCCATTGGCCTTTATAATTGTTTCAATAACGAGCTTCTTTTCATCCTTACTCAACGTTACGCTTTCACCGGTAGTACCTAGCGCAACAATGTATTCAACCTTTCCATCGTGAAGGTGTTTTACAACATTTGTCAAACCTTTGGTATCTACATTTCCTTTTTTGTCAAACGGTGTTACAATCGCCACACCAGTTCCTCTTAAATTTTTATTGCTCATTTTGTTTATTTCGTATTGACTATTTTTTATTTCGAGTAGTTTGGTTCTTTCTTCTACTTGAATCTCGTCTTGTTTCTTGGTTCTTGACTCTTGGTTCTAAGTGATCTACTTAAGATTAAAGTACTCTGTCGCCATTAATGCAATCTCATTACCGTATGCCAGGCTGGCAGTTGCAGCAGGACTCGGACTGTTAATTACGTGCATCGCATTACCGTGTTTCTCAATTTTAAAATCATCAAGCATTTCGCCGTCTGGTCCAAGGGCCATGGCCCTGATGCCGCAACGCGCTGCAACAATGTCGTCCATCTGCAGGCTTGGAATCAGTTTGCGTAAACGATTTAAAAAGTATGTTTTACTAAAGGCTCCTCTGTATTCATCCAGACCAAAACGCCAGTGTTTGCCAAAGAACTTCCAGGTTCCGCCATATGTAAACGCATCTGTTGTGTCTTTAAGGCTAAAGGCTGTTTTGCTGTATCCTTCACGATCAAATACAAATACAGCATTAGGTCCGCATTCTGTTCCGCCTTTGATCATGCGGGTAAAATGCACTCCTAAAAATGGAAATTTCGGATTAGGCACTGGGTAGATCAGGTTTTTTACTTTACTTAAACCTTTTTCAGTGAGGTCATAATAGTCACCACGGAATCCAACAATAGCAGAATCTGTTTTAGCTCCTTCTTTTTTGGTGATACGATCGGCTTGTAATCCGGATGTAGTTATCACGTATTTCGTGTTAAATTTTGAAGACTCTGTAATGACAGTTGTATTATCGGAGAACTTTTCAAAACCAATTACTTTCTGAGAAGTGAGAACTTTACTTCCATTCCCTTTTGCGTTAATAAGCTCCGCATATTTTCTAGCTACGTCGCCATAGTCTATAATACCAGTGCAACCCACCCAGATTCCTGAGATCCCTTCGCAATAAGGTTCAATTTCCTTAATACGCTTGCTGTCGATGATTTCTATATCTTCCACACCGTTAGCAATACCATTATTGTAAACTTTGTTCATATGCGCCAGTTCACTCTCATGGGTAGCCACAATAATTTTTCCGCAAATGTCGTGTTGAATTTTATAGTCCTTGGCAAACTGCACGAGTTCTCTGCGTCCGGATACACAGTTACGAGCTTTGTAGGACCCAGGTTTGTAATAAATGCCACTGTGAATTACACCGCTGTTATGTGAGGTTTGATGAGCGGCTACTTCCTTTTCTTTTTCAAGAACCAGGATTTTTTTATTGGGATGCTGAAGAGTTAACTTATAAGCAGTAGCCAGGCCTACAATGCCACCGCCCACTACAATCACATCAAAATTGTTTTCCATAATTGAGCCACAAATGTACCAATTCCACCTGAGAAATTAGCCTTATATTTATTGCGAAATTTTAGTGTAAAACATTAAACACAAAGAATTTGAGGTTCAAAATATAGGGTTTCACATTGTTCCCTGTCACTCTGAGCCTCAGCACTCTGTGTCAAAAAGGAGCAACTATGAAAATTATCTGTATTGGCCGTAACTATGCCGAACATGCCAAAGAAATGAAGGCGGACCTTCCAACAGAACCCGTGTTTTTTATGAAGCCGGATACTGCCTTGTTAAAAGATGCTGATTTTTATCTGCCCGATTTTACAAAGGATTTGCATCATGAAATTGAACTGGTAATTAAGATTTCTAAAGCTGGAAAGCACATAGAAGAACAATTCGCGCATAAATACTACAACGAAATTGGTCTGGGGATCGACTTTACGGCAAGGGATATCCAGGCTAAATGCAAAGAAAAGGGCTTACCCTGGGAAAAAGCCAAAGCCTTTGATAATAGCGCACCAATCGGAGGCTTCGTAAATAAAGAAAAGCTTGATTTGTCTGACATTAAATTTGAGCTAAAAATC
>JAEUTM010000363.1 GCA_016788025.1 Bacteroidia bacterium | reverse complement strand
AGATGATCCGAAATTTTTCGGGCCTCTTTTAAAGTGCTAAACTTAAGATAAAACGGTACGATGTCCTTAGCCAATAGTTTAACCTTAGCGGCAGGATAAAATACATTGTCAAACTCAGAGGCCAGGCATTGATCTTGTTTGCATTCGTTCTTAAGAGTGGTTTTCTGTTTTTGCAAAGCAGGTAAATAATTCTTTTGTTTCAGTGGACCAAAGACCGAATGCGATTGAGGACAATTAAAATCCCCGCAAAAAATTAAGGTTTCTTTCGGGTATAATTCAGGAAGGAATTTCAGGAACTTAATTTCTTTTTCTGGTTGTTTATTTTTTGGAACCGCATGAAAAACCGCGATGGTGATCGGTTTTCCCTCGTATAAAAACCGACCAAAATAAGGTTCTCTTTCAATACTGTCGGTATAATGTTTTTCAAGAAATGCATCACCATGTTTTGAAATTACATGTGTTTTCCAAAGGAAGGCATACCTTTCCGAACTTCCCGGAGTTCCCGTCGTTGGATCGCTCACGCAGTAATCCCATTTACTACCTGTCCTGTTTAGTTCATCGGCCAGTCTGGCTACCGCTTGTGCTCCACCTTTTCCGGCGACCACTTCTGTCACCGCAACCAGGTCAAAATCTTTTAAAGTGTGCGAAATAAAAACAATTTCACTATCGCTTTTTGATTTTCCAAAATTCTCGAGGTTCCAGGAGCAGAGATGAACCTGGGCGGTACCATGAACGAAGGAAAAACAAAGAAAGAGAGTTTTAACGATGAATCTTAAGATCATTGACCTCAAAGATAAAGGATCCAGTCAACTTATAACTACAAATTACGACAAGGGTTGTATCGATAAGATCTGCCTCCTAAATTTTCTCTCTTCGATTCAGTGCCTCTGTGCTTCCGTATTGAAAAGAGAAAATTTTAACCACAAACACAAAGTTTTTGCGCAAGGATCACAATGATGTTTTCTCTTTGCCTTCGGCCTTTGTGCCTCTGTGTTGAAAAGAATGAATTAAATCCCAATCGTATGATTCTCCTTGCTCACGACCATAATTCCGGCAATGTTACCAATAGCCCTTGGTGGCGCAAGCTTGTATTTTTCCGGTTGCTCCTGGCGCAGATTTTTGTTCACATGGGCTACCGCCTCAACCGTGTAATGGATCAGGAGATTTACACGATTAGCCAGACTGGTATTAAACTTCCAGCGGTTAATGGTAATATGCGAGGCCGAATCGGCCCGACTTTCTCTTGAAGATAAGAGACCCGTTAGCTCAACATGTATTTCCATGGAGCATTCTTCAAGAATCTTGGCAATGTAAGAGGAACTCAGGAGCGTGTAATCAAACTGTTTTATTCCCCTGATCTGGATGTAAAAATCAGGATCGCTCAAAATTTCGTTGGCCCTCTTTACGGCTTCCATAACCCTTATGGTCTTTCCACCGTAAATCAGGCGCGCATACTTCTTTTTGATATCCATCTTTTTTTTGGGCGGTATTATTTAACCATGATCTCCGCAATGGTGCTTATTACCCAGGGAGCGGTGTATTTGTCATCGTAAGTTTGTTGTGGGGAGCTGTTTAGTTTCTGATGGTATTCGGCCATGGCCCTAACGGTTTCGTATATCAGCAGGTTAACGCTTGCGGCCAGGTTGGAGCTGAAGTCCCAGCCCGAAACGCGAATACAGTCGTAACGACACGAAGAAGGGGCTAGCCAGTTCACGCGCACAACTACCGTGTGACTGGACTCCCGCATCAGATTCACGATTATTTCGGGACTGAGACAGCTCTGATTAAACTCCCTGTATGCTTTGATCTGCATATAAAAATCGTCTGAACGCAGGATCTCGTTTGCTTTATCAACCGCACGCTTCAGTTTCTGAAGTTTTCCTTTATATAAAAGCTGTACATAACGCATTTTTGAATGTTTTTTGATCGCTGGACAAAGGTGAAAATGAAAGAAAGGTCAAACAAGAGTATTTCTACTCTAAAGTTTAGAGTATTTCTACTCTATTTTTTTGTTAAATAAAGGTCAAATGATTGGTAATCAGCGAAGCATTAACCACATTGGGCGAAAGCTATTCATTGTGCTAACGGCAGAAAATTATATTTGCGGAATAAACCAAAAAACACAACTATATGGCAAACGTATTCACGGGAAATGAAGATCATGACTTCCCATTATCAACAGCAATCGAATGGACAACCAATTACAGAAATTCAGTTCCCCCAACCGAAACAAGGGCTCATTATTTTGGAAAAGCGGCTATTGAAGCCATTTTTGCTCAGGAAACCTGCGTTGGCATGCGCGTGTATTATGCTTTGGACGCAACAGGGAAAAAGCAGTTAATAATTGTTGGCGTGGATGCTAGTGGAAATGATCTTTATAATGGATTGATTGCGGAGAGGTCTATGCCTTGCCCTAATACATGCGCTACAGCTAGCCCTCTAAATAGTTAATTTAAATTATATTCAACCACCTAATCTTGAATAGAGATTGGGTGGTTTTTAAAAATGTTCGGAGTATATGATATAGCAAACTTTCTAAAGTACTTATCTTTTGCAACTTCCTTTGTCGTAACCTTTTTTGCTATACTGAGGTTCCGAAGCCTTATAAAATTTTCAAAATCCTTATTAATATATTTTGGGGTTGTTATTTTCGTCGAAATAATCAACTATATAAGTTCCCAGCTATCTATTAATAATTTTATCGTCTTTCATCTTTTTAGCATTGCAGAGTTCACGCTTTTAAGCCTCTTTTATGCTAGTTTTTTCAGAAAATATTTTAACGTAATACTCTTTTACCTGAATATTGCAGTTTTTTTAGCTATTGCTATTTTCGATTATAGAGCAAACGGTAGTTTATTAATAGATGATTACTCAATTTCCTATGAGGCCTTTATTTTTACCGTCTATTCGCTTTACTTTTTTTATTTCGTGCTTAAGAACTTAGTCCTTGAGGATTTGGTTAACTCTCCTATTTTTTGGATTAACACAGGAATTTTAGTTTATTTTGCTGGCAACCTCTTTCTTTTTACGTTTAGCAAATACATTCTTTCAAACTATGTACTCGAGGAATTTCCATTATGGTCAATGATGCATTCATTTTTCAATATAATTTATAACGTACTTTTAAGTGCTGGAGTTTGGAAAACAAGGCAGGTTTAGATATTTCGATTCTCATCATCATCGCCACCATGGGGGTGATGGTATTGATATTTTTTATCATTTTCATTGTGTTATTGTACCAAAAACGTATGCTGGCTAATAAAACGGCTATGGCCAATGCGGAACGTGAACACAAAGAAGAATTACTCCGCACTTCCCTGGAAATTGCTGAAAAGGAAAGGCAACGAATAGCAGCCAACCTGCACGACGATATCGGAATTACACTCAATGTGGTTAAGATCAATCTTAAACGTTTTGAGAAAAATATCGATAAAAAATATGTGGTCCAGGAAATAGTGAACGAAAGCAATCAGATGATAGATAAATCACTGGAAACTGTCAGGGCCATTTATAACGACATTGTTCCGGTAACACTGATGAAACTCGGCCTCATCAGGGCCATTATGGAGATCTGTCGCCAGCTGGAAAAGTCAATGCCCCTGGATTTGCACCTTTCTACACACGAATATACATTTAAGGACAAGGGCAAAGAGATTCAGCTGTACCGCCTTATAAAAGAGGTGTTAAACAATACGGTCAGGCATGGAAAACCCGAATTTATAGAAATTAACATAGAGAGGATTGAAGATAATCTAATTGTAATTATCTTGCACGACGGTATCGGAATTACCACAGAAGAAGTGAAAGATCGTGCTAAAAAATCTACAGGTATTGGTTTAAGAAGCATTTTGAACCGCAGCGGGCTTTTGGACGCTGATATGGAATTTTCTGTGATAAGTGCCGAACGTTCCCAGGTACTAATCAGGTGCAAAATAGAATGAAACCCGAAACCAAAGAAAAGCGTCTTCCAGCGGTTATCAAAATAGCAGTGGTGGACGATCAGCATCTTTTCCGCACAGGCATGACCTCCATGCTGAAAGACTACGAAGAGCTTAATGTTATTGTTCAATGCTCAAACGGTAAAGAACTCATGCAGGCCTTGAAACGCCATACTCCGCATGTGGTGCTTCTCGATATAGAAATGCCGGTGATGAACGGTGTGGAAACTACCGAACTGCTCAGGCAGAGATATCCGGATATTAAAATCATCATACTCACCATGTATGATGAGGAAGAATTGATCTATGATCTTATCAATAAAGGTGCACACGGCTTTCTTTTAAAAGACAATACTGTGGATGAAGTGGTGGATGCCATTTACTCAGTGGTTGAAAAAGGAAGTTATTATAACCGACAGGTAACAGAAGCCATGGTGAACGGCGCCAAAGGCTTAAGAAGCAGCATGCACATGGTTGGTTTGAACGAGCGCGAAATAGAAATTATCCGTCACGTTTGCGGCCAGAAAACAAATAAAGAAATTGCCGATTCCATGAACCTAAGCATTCGTACTATTGAAAATCTGAGAAATGGTATCCTCGCTAAAACAGGCTCAAAAAACACAGCCGGAATGGTGATGTACGCGCTTAAGAATAAGTTGATTTCGAATGTTTAAGCCTTCATCGAACCTAGCTCCCTCACAATCGCCGCTTCCACATCTTTAAGAACATTCGAATAATCTGATTTCAAAAACTTCTTTCCAGTTACTTTTTCGTAAAGTTCAATGTAGCGCTCGCTGATCTCGTTTACCCAGGCTTCTCCCATTTCTGGTACACGCTGACCTTCCTTGCCCTGGAAGCCATTTTCGATCAGCCATTTTCTGACAAATTCTTTACTGAGCTGTTTTTGTTCTTCGCCTTTTTTCTGTCGCTCCTCGTATCCTTCCAGGTAAAAATAACGCGAAGAATCCGGGGTGTGGATCTCGTCCATCAAAGTGATCTCTCCATTGTATAATCCAAATTCGTATTTAGTGTCCACAAGGATCAATCCCATTTTGTTCGCGATCTCCTGGCCACGTTTATAAAGGGCTAAGGTGTATTTTTCTAATTGCTCGTAATGTTCTTTGGAAACGATATTTTGGCGGATAATTTCTTCCCTGCTGATGTCTTCATCATGTCCTTCAGATGCCTTGGTAGTTGGCGTGATGATTGGCTGAGGTAGTTTATCGTTTTCTTTTAATCCTTCTGGAAGTTTAACACCACATAACTCGCGCAGGCCAGAGTTGTAAGTTCTTGCTGCATGACCTGCCAGATAACCCCTTACAACCATCTCCACTTTAAAAGGCTGGCACATTTTACCAATACTCACATTCGGGTGTGGCGAAGAAATAAGCCAGTTCTGAACAATATCTTTCGTCGCATTTAAAAACTGTTCAGCAATCTGGTTTAAAACCTGTCCTTTATAGGGAATACCTTTTGGTAACACCACGTCAAATGCACTGATGCGGTCACTGGCAATCATTACCAGCAATTTATTATTTACAGTGTAAACATCTCTTACCTTTCCCTTATAATAGGCGGTTTGGCCTGGCAGTTTAAAATCGGTTTTATCTAAAGTCATCATTTCGGGAGCAATATTAAAGATTTTCAGGGCCTTTGCTCAGCCCAGTTTTAAACAGTATTTCACAGAAAATTAAACCCGCCAGGTTGTTAAGCCCTGGGAGGTAAGTTTGAAGGGTTGAATCCTGCCACCCATTTTTTCAAGAGCTGTGGCCACTTTTACCTTGGTAAGACCCGGACAGAAAAAGAACATAAATCCGCCGCCACCTGCACCGGAAACCTTACCCCCTGTTGCACCCTGGCTGATCGCAGTATTGTAGATATTATCAATTAGTTCGTTTGAAATGCTTTTGGCCATGGCTTTTTTGTTCTCCCAACCATATTGCAGAATATCGCCAATCTTGAATAATTCTCCACGCAACAAGGCATCTTTC
>JAEUTM010000338.1 GCA_016788025.1 Bacteroidia bacterium | reverse complement strand
CTGTCGAGGGTAATTATTTTCTCATTCATAAGTGCTCTTTCAAAACAGGACAGTCTTGTTTATAACCCTGTTAATCTCTCATCAAGTTTAAAAAATTAAGGGCATAAATAATAATTATTTTTGAACAAAATGGGGATTATTACTCTTACCACAGACCTGGGTTACCGCGATCCTTACCTGGCTATTGTGAAAGCTAAATTTCTTTCTGCCCGAACCAGTCACCAGGTAGTTGATCTAAGCTGTGATATCAAAGAGAACAATATCTCCGATGCAGCCTTCATTCTTAAAAACTCCCTCGATTATTTTCCGGCCAACAGCGTACATCTTGTAGCCGTAAAGTTTATAGTTGACCGCAGTGATCTGAGTAAGACAGGTAATATCGACAATTCGCGATACCTGCTCACCAAATACAAAGAGCAATATATTCTTTGCCCTGATAACGGATTGTTTACGCTTATCGATGCATCCTTCAATGAGCCCGTTTACCAGCTATATTACAACGGCGACAACAAGCATCATTTTTTTCTGAAAGACGTTTTTGTAGATGCCGCATTGCATATTCTGGATGGAAATCCTATTTCGGATATAGCTTCTCCGGCGGGAGATTATTATAAATCCTTCCAGTTCGAAAGTTATGTGAATGGAAATTTGCTGCGAGGTAAAGGAATTTATGTTGACGATTTTGGGAACATTGTTACAAACATAAGCCGCGAGCGTTTTAATGAAGTTGCGGCAAAACGTTCATTTACCATTACGCTGCCGGGCGCAAGAATAAATCGTATACACAACACCTACGAAGAAGTAAAGTTTGGGATGCCGCTGGTTCTCTTCAATAGTTTTGGTTACCTCGAAATAGCCGTAAACGGCAAAAGCGCTTTCAACATGCTTTGTCCGCGAGATATTGGTAGTAATTTTGATTTTAACTTGCTAATAGAATTTCATGATTAAACGTATCGTAAAGTTGAGTTTCCATCCGGAAAAAATTGATGAATTCACTGCTATTTTTAAACACAACTGGAAAAGTATCAAAGGTTTTGAAGGTTGTGCACACGTGGAATTGTTGCAGGACCAGGTATCACCAAATATTTTTTTTACCTACAGTCTTTGGCAAAGTCAACAGCATTTGGATGCCTATCGCGACTCCGAACTTTTTGCCAGAGTCTGGGGTTCTACAAAGCTGTTGTTTAATGATAAACCCCAGGCCTGGTCGGTGAAGGAGTTGAATTTCGATTAAAACTGCTTAAAATCCGATAGATTCAAAGGAGTCCCAAATACCCTTCAGCCAATATTTGTATCTTTGTTAGCGGATGGCAGACCAGCTTGACAATTTTGAGGAGGTTTACAAGACTCACTACAAAATGCTGCGCAATGCAGCGGAAAATATTATTGACGACCATGATGCTTCGCATGACATTGTACAGGAAGTTTTCGTAAAGTTATGGCACAAGAAAGACGAGATCAGCGCAATCCTTAACATCAAGGCCTACCTTTTCAGATCTGTTATCAATTCTTCTCTTACCTATCTGGAGAATAACAAGAACAAGATTAAGACCGATGAGTTCAGATTAGCATCTCAATCCAGTACAGATTCAAAACTCATCGCTCAGGAACTGGAAAGCAAAATCCAAATTGCACTTAAAGGACTACCGCCAAAATGCAAGGCTATCTTTGTGCTGAGCCGTTTTGAAGGACTCAAAAACAAAGAAATAGCCGAGCATCTTAACCTCTCTCTTAAAACGGTAGAAAACCAAATGGGAATTGCATTAAAACGAATGAAGGAGGATCTGAAGCCTTATCTCACAAGAGAATTCCTGGTAATGCTGCTTTTTTTTAGCGTATTTCCTGCTTTGTGGCAGGAAGTTATAGAATTGTTATACGGCTTATTATCAATTAGTTAAGCAAATATAAAAAAGTTTTTTTGGGGGTAAAAGGCTCCTGTATAGTCATAGAAATAGCAAGAATAACAAGGAAGAGAGCATAATTAGAATGTTGAAGAATAAAGAAATAATCATCGGGAAGTATCTTTCAGGAAATGCCAGCCAGGAAGAAACACAGTTGTTACTTAACTGGAGAAGCGCATCCGAACAAAATCAGGCAGAATTTGAAGCGGCAGAAAAGATCTGGATGGCTTCAGTTAATCTGAAGAAAGATGAAGATTACGATGTTAATGCGGCCTGGAAAGAGTTTGAATTACTTAAAGAAAACCCGAAGCCTGCCATTGTAAAGCCTTTGTTTGGCAGGAAACAATGGATGAGTGTTGCAGCTGCCATTACGGTTTTTGCAGTGCTTGGAGTGATAGTGAAATTTGTTTTTCTGAATGATAATTCAAATACGCCAAAGGGTATCAGCCTTGTTGTTCCTCCAAAGGCACAAATTCCTGATGTTAAGGTTGAAGACGATTTATCGGATACAGTTGCGGAAGACGATGTGGTTATTGAAGAACCGAAATCTGTTGTTAGAAACGGCAAAAGAAAATCCCAAAGACAGAATCTTGTTTCTGTACCGATGGTTGTGGTTGAAACTGGTGATTCCGCGCAGATCTTCATGCTTCCTGATAACAGTATAGTGTATCTCAACGCTCACAGCAAACTAGAATATCCTGAACTTTTTGTAAAGAATGAGCGCTCTGTGTTACTTTCCGGGGAAGCTTTCTTCGAAGTGGCAGAGGGTTATACGCCTTTCAGGGTTAGCTGCGAAAAAACTGTTACTTACGGTGCACCTTCATTCTTTAACAGTAAAGATGGAACCTCTTCATCCTTTAATATTAAAGGTGACGTTAATAAAGATGTGGAAATTATTATAGTGAGCGGAACTGCTGAATTTACCGGAGTTGGATCAAGAGAAATCAAAAAACTAACACTCAAGGCCGGCGAAAGCGGAACCTACACAAAGGGTTCTGTCATTAAAGCGAAGCACACTCGTAAAAACTATAAATGGTGGCAACGTAAAAGTTTAAGGGCAAGGATTAAACAATTGTTCGAGCGTTTGCGCAACACTCTTAAATAATAGTACTGTCCCCCGGTTTATTATTTAGTAACTGATATATGAAATCCCTTTCTGACTTAGATAAGGCATATGGCAAACTAAATAAGCTTGCTACGATTGCCGAAAAACTTAACTATTGCACCAGCGTAATACGCAAAGCAGAAAATCTTGTGACAAATGAAGGCCCAAAGCTTTCATACTACGCCAAGAAAAAATCCTTTGCCCTGATTATTGCTGCAGAAGAAGAAATTAAAAAACTTTCACTTTAACCAAATCACTCAAATTTCTAAAATCCCCTAACTATGAAAAAATTAATACTTTTTGTGCTGGCACTCATACTATTGTCGGCAGCCACAAATGCTTCAGAAGGCAATAAACCTCTTAAACTCTCGGGTCCCGGAGATCAACCTCATTGTTTTGATGAAACCTCTCGTATCATTAACATTGGTGTTGGTTTTGGAGGTGTAAACTATTATGGAAGGTGGGGTACAGGTTACGTATACAAGAGCACTCCGGCTTTCAGTGCGACCTACGAACAAGCCTGGCCAAAAAAACTTGGTCCCGGGTTTCTCGGTGTAGGAGCTTACGTTGGTTTTAAACATGCACAGTCTCGTTACGACGATTATTGGTTTGGCAACGCGTATTATTACCAACATAACTGGAATCATTTTATGTTGGCGGCCAGAGGCGTTTACCATTGGGATGTTTTAAATGCAAAAAATGCTGAAGTATATGGTGGCGTTCTTGTAGGATTTCGTGTAACAACTTATTCATACAAAACAAATTCTACCGACCCTTATATTAACTCATATAAACGTAGCGACAGTGGTGTATGGCCGGTCTTCTCGCTCTTTGCAGGAGCTCGTTGGTATTTTGTACCTAAAGTGGCGCTATTTGCTGAAGTAGGTTATGGCATTTCCTACCTGACAGGAGGAGTAAGCTTCAAATTTTAAAGATCTTTTCAAAAGCAATCTTAAACCAGAAACTAAAAATTTCTGGTTTTTTTTTGAGAAGTTCCCGCAACTCATCTACGCTTTGCCATTTGTAGTCCGACACTTCTTCTGGATTAATCTTCGGATCCTCATCCGTATAGCCGAAATAAACATGATCGTATTCGTGTTCGGTTAGCCCGTTTCCGAAAGTAGTTTTGTAAATGAAACTAAACTGATTTTCAAGCTCAAGAACAAGACCCATCTCTTCGTTTAAGCGGCGTTTTGCTGCAGTCAAGGTGTTTTCACCGGGCCTGGGATGAGAACAGCAGGTATTGCTCCATAGGCCCGCGCTGTGGTATTTATGCGCCGCTCTTTGTTGCATAAGCATTTCTTTTTTTGAATTAAAAACAAAAACAGAAAAAGCCCGGTGTAACAATCCTTTCTCATGGGCTTCCAGTTTTTCCATTTTGCCAATAGCTTCGTCCGCCTCGTTTACCAGAATAACTTCTTCCATGGCTTAAAAATAATGTAAAATCGGCTATTGAACTTCACGATTCTCTACCTAATAAAGGTTAAAAGGAAATACGCCGGGTTTTGACGCAGATTACACAGATTTCGCAGAGGGATATTAATTTCAATTTCTGGTTTTCTGGTATCTATGTAATCCGCTGGATCTGCGTCTTATTTCAAAAATCCGGCATCCAAATAAAAAGTCAGTTAAACCACTTGTTTATCGCCTTCGGTATCTTGCCATATAAATAGTACCTTAGAACAAGCTTATCCGGGTAGTAAGAAACATACTCATTTTAATCTCCCTGCTTTCGTTTGTGCCTTCGAAGGCACAGCAGTTTTTTTTTAAAAACTACAGCGTTGAAAGTGGTTTGCCTTTTGTGCAGGTGTCCTGCATCTTCCAGGATTCAGAGGGCTATTTATGGAGCGGTGGTTATGGTGGTCTGAGTCGTTTTGACGGTAAACAATTTCAGAATTTCAATAGAAAGGAAGGGCTGATAGACCACAATGTGAATTCTATTTGCGCCGACGAGAATGGAAATGTGTACGTTGGAACAAACAAGGGTTTAAGTGTCCTATCCAAGAAAAAATTCAGAAACTACGATAAAACGTCCGGATTTGTTAATCCCTGGATCACGTCCATTTGTCAGAGAAACAAAACGTCTATGTTCGTTGGAACTGCTATGGGTTTATATACCTTCCAGGACAATCAACTGAAAAGAATTCAAAACCTGGACTCATTCCGGGTGAATTGTTTGTACAATCTTAACAATAAACAGTGGTTTATTGGAACCGACAAGGGTCTGATGGTGTACGACAATAATACATACCAATTGTTCAATGAAACTGCCGGTCTCCCTTCAAATCACGTAAATTGTCTTACCTGGTATAAAAACATGCTGGTTATAGGTACTGAGAAAGGCTTAAGTTTTTACAATCCACAAACCGGTAAGTTCACAAACTATTATGTTGAAAATGGTTTAATCGATGAAAACATCACTGCAGTCACCAACCAGCGTGATCAATTCCTTTGGGTAGGTTCACAAACAGGTCTTCTCCGTTTCGATGGAACCCAGTTTACATATTTTAATATCGGAAAGGATAATAATTCGAATATTGCACGATGCATATTAAATGATCGCGAGGACAACATGTGGTTTGGTACGCACAGCGGCCTCTTCCGATACCGCGACAATTCTTTTTCCACCTTCGAAGAGGTTCCCGGTCTGGGTACTTCTTTCATATTCCAGATATTTCGGGACAAGCGGGAAGATCTTTGGGTTACCTCGCAAAACAATGGAATTTATCGGGAAACACAGAACTATTTTAAAAAATATTCTACAAAAGACGGACTCAGCACCAATATTATCCGCTCTGGCTTACAGGATAACGAGGGACGTTTGATTTTTGGTACAAATGCAGATGTGACCCAATTTAAAAATGAAAAATTTAGCACTATCCCAATGCCATCAGATTTTAAAGGTGCACATGATGTGATGTATCTGGCAAAAGATGGTAAAGTGTGGATAGGAGGAAGTAATGGTGTGGTGTCTCTTACCTGGAGCGGTGGCCAGCCAAAAACAAAATTCTACCACTTGCGTTCAAAAGGCGAAATGATGGTGTATGGATTTTGCGAGGATGATGAAAATAATCTTTACATCGGCACCATGCGCGCTGGTCTTTTTAAACTCACCAAAGACTCGCTCATAAATCTTACTGCACGCTTAAAACTGAACGAGGAAACGTTTTTTATGTTGCGTTACACCGATAACAAAATTTTTGCTGCCTCACTCAATGGTCTTTTAATTCTTGACATCACTAATAATACTCTAAAAAAAATTACAGATAAAGAAGGGCTTAACTCTGATCTTATTTACTCCATAGAGTTCGCAGAAAACAACAAAGCTTTGTGGATTGGAACCAACCAGGGAATTAACCGGCTCAACCTTGAGGAATATCTCAAAAGTGGGGCTATCGAATTGAGTTCTTTCGGAAAAAAGGAGGGATTTGCTGGTGTTGAATGCAATGGCAATGGAATTTGGGAAGACAAGAACGGTACTCTATGGTTCGGCACTGTGAATGGTCTCATTAAATATCAACCTGCTTCCTTTCGACGAAATACTGTTGAGAACAAAACGCTCATACAGAGTATAAAATTGAAAAATGAAGATACGCTTCTCGAAAGCGGAACCATTTTACCGGGCGATCTCAATAGCATTTCATTTTATTACAGGGGAATTTGCTTAACCAATCCCGACAAAGTCCTTTATCAGCGAAAACTGGAAGGACTTGAGGGTGATAAAAACTGGAGCGAACCAAGTACTGAGGATTTTTGTAAGTACGTGAATCTTCCGGCGGGAAAATATGTTTTTAAAGTAAGGTCCTGCAACAACGAAGGCATCTGGAATAAAGAAGAGACAAAATTTGTATTTCGTATAAAGCCGCCGTTTTATCTTACCTGGTGGTTTTTGTTGCTAAGTTTTACAGGAATAGTTGTTGCCATTTACACTGTATTCAGGATAAGAGTCTATAAAATCAAAAAGCAGCAAAAGCTCGATTATGAGAGAAAAGTGGAAATGAGTAAAATTGAGCTCAAAGCGTTGCGTTCTCAAATGAATCCACACTTTATCTTTAACTCACTTAACTCTATTCAGCATTATATTTTTAATGCCAAAAGTGACGAGGCAATTAAATATCTCAACAAATTTGCCAAGCTTGTGCGTGTGATCCTCAACAATTCCGAAAAACCAACGGTAACCGTGGGCGATGATCTTGAAGCGTTAAGTTTATACCTGGAACTCGAACAGATGCGTTTTGAGGGTAAATTTGACTACGAGATAATTGTGGAAGACAATGTGGACGCGGACTACGACATCATGCCTCCTTTACTCATGCAGCCTTATGTGGAAAATGCCATCCTGCATGGGCTTAATCCTAAACCGGTTAAGGGAAAACTAACAATCCGTTTAAGTTCAAAAAATAATTTCTTAATTTGTACCATTGAAGATAATGGTATTGGCAGGGAGAAAGCAGCAGAAATCAGGAGAACCATGCCGGTAAAAAAATATAAATCCCTGGGTATGAAAATTACTGAGGACAGGTTAAAAATTTTAAACGAAATAAATAACTCACAATTAAGTGTAACAATAACCGATTTGAAAGGTGCAGATAACCAGGCAATGGGAACACGCGTGGAACTGTTTGTGCCTCTGACCGGATAAAAAAGAACCCTATGATCAGGACGTTGATAATAGAAGACGAGCAAAAAAGCATGGATATGCTTGCAGGCATTATCCAGAAAAATTGCCCCGACCTTACAATCGTTGGATTGGCCAGGAATGTAAAGGAGGGCGTTGAATTAATAGAAACCCTTAAGCCAGAGCTGGTTTTCCTGGATATCAGCATGCCCGATGGTAGCGGGTTTGATCTCCTGGAAAAAGTTTCGGGCCATAAATTTGAATTGATTTTCGCTACGGCAAGTGACCAGCACGCGATAAAGGCTATTAAATACAGTGCCTGCGATTATCTTCTGAAGCCAATAGACATTGAAGAGTTGAAAGAAGCCGTAAATAAAGTGGTTCAGAAAAAGCGCGCCAGCCCTAATATGGAAAACCTTCAGTTCCTGATCCAGCACCTGAAAAAGGCGGACGAGAACTTTCAAAAAATTACCCTGCCAACTGGCAACGCCTATGAAATAGTAAATATTAAGGATATTGTACGCTGTGAAGCAGATGGTAGCTACACCACTTTTTACCTGGCTGATAAACGTAAGCTAATGATCAGCGTGGGTCTGAAGCACTATGAAGAACTTCTGCCAGAAGGAGATTTTATCAGGGTACATCATCACCACCTTATTAACATGAACCATGTGGTGCGCTTCTTGAAGGAAGACGGAGGTTACGCCATTATGAGCGACGGCTCTAAGATTGAGATTTCACGGAGGAAGAAAGAAACCTTTATGGAAAAATTAAATAAATAATCACTAAATTTTTTTAGCTGATCCAGATATAAACCCAAACTTACCACTTGTCTGAAAGCATAAAAAAATAGCTTAACCCTGATTTAACTTTATAATACGTTCTTTCTAGGGTTTTGTTTAGTTATAACAAAATAATAGCCACCCCGAATTTTGGAGATTTTTTGGGGTGGCTTTTTCTTTTCCATCCGGCTCTCCTTTAATTTTTTTAACGTCGGTCCCATTCAAGGCCTTAGGGCCTGTCAAAAAAAACCGTATATTTGCCCGAATTTTAAAACCTTAAAATTCGCTTTCAATGGCTTCTAATTCTTTAACCAACAAGTTTGTTCCAGAAGGACTTACTTACGATGACGTATTATTAGTTCCTGATTATTCTGAAGTATTACCAAGGGAAGTAGTTATCGCTTCTCACTTCACCAGAAATATTAAACTGAACACTCCGATCGTTTCGGCCGCTATGGATACCGTTACCGAACACAGCATGGCTATTGCCATTGCCCAGGAGGGTGGAATCGGTGTTCTGCATAAGAACATGAGCATCGAAGACCAGGCAGAACAGGTGAGAAAAGTAAAACGCAGCGAGAGCGGTGTGATTATGGATCCGGTAACTATCTCCGATAAATCTACCATTGCTGATGCTCTAAAAGTAATGGCGGATAACAAGATTGGCGGAGTTCCGGTGCTTGACAAACAAAACAAACTGGTAGGCATTGTTACCAGCCGCGATTTACGTTTCGAGAAAAACTTTAAAAAAGGAATTTTAGAGGTAATGACCCCGGCGGCTAAGCTTATTACCGCTCAAAGTGGAACGGACCTGAAAAAAGCGGAAGAAATTCTGCAAAAACATAAAATTGAAAAACTACCAGTGGTTGACAAAGCCAACAAACTGGTTGGATTGATTACATACAAAGACATTATTAAAATTAAAGTTCGCCCGAACGCGGCGAAAGACAGCAGAGGGAGATTATTGGTTGCAGCCGCAGTTGGTGTTACCGCGGATACCATGGAGCGTGTGGACGCACTTGTGAAAGCCGGGGTTGACGCAGTTATTATCGACACAGCGCATGGCCATAGCAAAGGGGTTATTGATAAACTTAAAGAGGTAAAGAAAAAATACAAGGATCTTCAGGTTATAGTAGGGAACATTGCTACTGGTCGCGCTGCACTGGATCTTGTGAAAGCGGGTGCAGATGCTGTGAAAGTTGGTATTGGTCCTGGTTCTATTTGTACAACACGTGTGATTGCAGGTGTTGGTGTTCCTCAGTTATCAGCGATTCTGGATGTGGCAGAGGCTTTAAAAGGCACGGGCGTTCCTTTAATTGCTGACGGTGGGATTCGTTTTACAGGAGACGTGGTTAAAGCTATTGCAGCAGGTGCTGGCACAGTGATGATGGGCGGAATGTTTGCAGGAACGGAAGAGAGTCCCGGTGAAACAATTATTTTTGAAGGAAGGAAATTCAAGTCATACCGCGGGATGGGCTCCTTAGAAGCCATGCAAAAAGGTAGTAAAGACAGGTATTTCCAGGATGCTGAAGACGATATCAAGAAACTGGTTCCGGAAGGCATCAGCGGACGAGTGCCTTATAAGGGGAGTTTGAATGAAATTATTTACCAGGTGATTGGTGGCTTAAAAGCAGGGATGGGATATTGCGGAGCAAAAGACATCAAGGCCTTACAAAAAGCAAAATTCATCCGCATCACAGCAGCCGGTGTAAAAGAAAGTCACCCGCATGATGTTGTTATTACAAGAGAAGCACCGAATTATACACGATAATTAATTTATTACGGGTTGATTATTTCGCGTTCTGAACCCGAAATAAAAACTCGCAACTCGAAACAGAAATAGGAATGGTATTACCAATTGTTGTTTACGGAGACCCGGTACTAAGAAAAGTAGGGGTAGACATTGACAAGAAATACGAGGGACTTGATCAGTTGATTGCAGACATGTTTGAAACCATGTATAATGCAAACGGTGTTGGTCTTGCTGCTCCACAGGTCGGTAAGGCTATTCGTTTGTTCGTGATAGATACGCATCCATTCGCGGAAGACGACGAAGACGATGAAGATGCAGAATTCACGCCCGCACAACGTAAAGAACTCAAAAATTTCAAACGCGTTTTTATCAATGCCAGGATTCTGAAAGAAGAAGGCGAAGAATGGAAGTTCAGCGAAGGATGTTTGAGTATTCCCAAAATAAGGGAAGACGTGAGCAGACCACCACATATTGAAATAGAATACTACGACGAAAAATTCGTAAAACACAAGGAAAAATATGATGGCGTAATTGCACGTGTCATTCAGCACGAATACGATCACATAGAAGGGAAATTGTTTACTGACAGGATTAGTCCTTTTAAACGTAAAATGATCTCTGGTAAACTTACCGATATTGCGAACGGCAAAATTTCGGCTGACTACAAAACAAAAGTTTACAAAGCAAAAAAGTAGCAAATGAACTTCAGGCGCCTTTTCACAGTAATAGTCTTTAGTACCAGTTTGATGGTTTCCTGTGGAGAAAAAAGTTCAGGCAATAGTGAAGTTCCAGGTGAAACAAAAAAAGACACCGCTTCACGTTTAGCTAAAAATTTTCTTACCGATTGC
This sequence comes from Bacteroidia bacterium, assembly GCA_016788025.1. Classification (GTDB taxonomy): domain Bacteria; phylum Bacteroidota; class Bacteroidia; order B-17B0; family Aurantibacillaceae; genus Aurantibacillus. The sequence goes on along the minus strand of JAEUTM010000338.1, from coordinate 2,008 downwards.
AAGGCGCTTTTTGCAAAAGCAAGAAGTATGGACAGCGTGTTACTGAATGAAACCAGCGTGAATGAACAAAGTGCCCGTAAGGCTATTGAAGCGTTTACCGACTTTGCGTTTTACTGTCACTCCGATTCTATGAGTCCTATTTATCTCATTAAAACAGCGCAGGTGGCACGCGCCATAAACAGTATTCCGCAGGCAAAAATGGCCCTGGACCGTTGTGTGGAAACGTATCTGAATTCACCGCACCGTCCTGCCGCATTATTTTTACTGGCGCAATTGTATGATGAGCCTGGATATTTGAATGATGACAATGAAGCACGGCGCTTATACAACCAGATTATTAACGAATATCCGAAAAGCGACTGGGCACAAAGCGCAAAAGGAGCACTTAACTTTATCGGTAAAAGCGATGAGGACATTCTAAAGGAGTTTGAAAAGAAAAATAAATCGAGCAAGTAATTTATTCACCAAATAAAAAGAAATGAAAGCACCGAAACAACTAACAACCATTGGAATTTTAGGAGCCATCGCGGTGGCTTTGGGCGCACTGGGCGCGCATGCATTAAAAAACCAATTGCCCGGCGGACTAATCACAGTGGATCAGTTGAACGGATTTGATACGGGGGTAAAATATCAGATGTATCATACGCTTGCCATGTTGTTAGTGGTTATTCTAAGAAATACCTATCCGAATAAATTCTTCAACCTGGCTTACACTTTGTTTTTATGGGGTATCATCTTGTTCAGCGGATCTTTATATTTTTTGTGTACCCGTGGATTAACTGGTATGGAATGGCTCAGGGTGCTTGGTCCTGTGACGCCTATCGGTGGACTTTGTTTTGTGGCCGGATGGTTGTGCATGATCGTTCCAGTGTTTAAAAAAGGTTAATTTGGTTAAAGCGGAACATCGTTTGCAAGAGCTTTATTAATTCGTACATTTCAAATATAAAAACACACATTATGAAATTCCTTTCACTCAGTTTTAGTGGCATTTTAGTTGTACTGTTGATGTCATGCAAAGCTCAACAACCCAAATCGCAAACAGCCACTGAGCCGCAACCGACCAGTGATCCAACCGTTTACAAAGGAGTGACAGACGCGAACTGCGCCATGGAAGTGTCATTCGGGAGTTACGGTTCAGGTATCGATAGTAAAGCTTATGAGAAGGTTATTGCTGCCATCGAAAGCAACAAACTGGCATCTACGTCCAAAAACATTGGTAGGGAGGGCGAAACACGAATTTGCCTGCCTCTGACAGAACTTAAAGGCGAGAAAAAAACGCAGTTCATCGACCAGTTGAAAAAAATCGCAAAGGAGGGTCAATTGGTTTCAGTATCAATAAGATAGAAATTAGAAACTTGTGGAAAAACCGGCTTAATGGCCGGTTTTTTTTTCGTACTTTTGCAGTCTATTAACTTTTAATTTACAGAATGAACGAAATTGGAATTAAAGCAGAAAATGCTTCCGTCGCACAACTTGGACTTGGAAATGTTGAAATGGCGTACTGGAATCTTCACCCGAGTGAACTTATTGAAGAGTGCATTGTAAGAGGAGAGGGTTTTTTAACTGATGTAGGTGCTTTAGCCATTGATACCGGGGAGTTTACCGGCCGTTCCCCGAAAGATAAATTTGTGGTTTATGATGAAAACACAAAAGACAGTGTTTGGTGGGGAGATGTAAATAACCGTTTTGAATCTGATAAATTTGACACTCTGCACAACCGCATGTTGGCTTACCTGAGTGGAAAAGAAATATGGGTTCGTGATGCGTATGCTTGTGCTGATCCTACATTCAGAATCAATATACGTGTAGTAAATGAATTTCCATGGAGCAATCTTTTTGCATACAACCTTTTCCTTCGTCCTAGCGCAGAAGAAATTAAAACCTTTAAACACGATTGGACTATCATTAACGCACCAGGCTTCAAAGCTGATCCGAAAATTGATGGTACCCGTCAGCATAATTTCGCAATCATCAATTTCACCAAAAAGACAATTTTGATCGGTGGAAC
>JAEUTM010000280.1 GCA_016788025.1 Bacteroidia bacterium | reverse complement strand
GCTCATTGAACAAACTTTTATAAATCTCATTTTAAATGCCATGGATGCGGTGAAGGATAATCCAAACCCGCGTATTGCATTAATTGGTGAAGAACAGCAGCAACGGATTGTTGTAAAAGTAACCGACAACGGCTCCGGCATCCCGGATGAATTACTCGACAAAATTTTTGTTCCATTTTTTAGTACAAAAAAAACCGGGAACGGTATCGGTCTGAGTCTTTGTAAACAAGTTATGATACTTCACAAAGGAAGCATCAATGTAAATTCTCAACCGGGCGTTGGAACTGTGTTTACTATGACGTTTAGTTAAAATTACGAGTTAACATTTTGCTTTGTTATCTTTAATGTAATTATGTTCCAGCTACTTTTATATCTGCTTAAATTATTGGCTGTACTTGTTTTCGGCGCTGGCACTATTGTTATGTTACGGTCTGCCATTGTGCACAAGAGAAAGCAAAAGGATTCAAAAACCTATATCGTGCTAACCGTTGTGTTTGCCATCATTACTTTGTTTATATGGAACTACGATCTTACCGAGAGTTTAAATTCCGTCCATGTGGATAAGGAAAAAGTAACTACTGAAACAACATTGATGCTTCAAAATTATTATGAAGATGTCCGGAAAAACGGGTTACTCGCAGAGTTTAAATATCTTGACAGCACAAACGACTTTTACTGGACGCCGCCTGGATTTTCGGGGCCGATTAACTTCGATAGTGTTTCTAAATTATTACGGATGAACACGCCGACATTTAAAAGTGTGACCAATGTTTTTGATAGTCTTAAAATTTCGGCTATGGCTCATGATTCTGCATCATATAACGGTCTGATCGATTCCCGGATGATCGACACTTCGGGAAATGAAACACATGTTAAGCTCCGTGAAACGGGACTATTGATAAAACGTAAAGACGGCTGGAAATTATTACGTGGAAAAACCACTGTAGTAGAATAACTATTTTTGTTTCATGAATCCCTATCAGGAAACCTTTAACACCTGGAATAAAATTGCAAAGCTGTATGAAGAAAAATTCATGCACCTGGATCTTTATAACCAGACTTACGATGCTTTTTGTGATGCAATTCCAGAACATGCAAACGTCTTAGAAATAGGTTGCGGCCCCGGAAACATAACCAAGTACATCCTGAATCGTAGGCCGGATCTTCGATTAGAAGGAACCGATATTTCAGAAAATATGATAGGCCTTGCCTCAAAAAACAATCCTACTGCGGAATTTTATGTGATGGACTGCCGTGATCTTGATAAAAACCAATCACAATACTCCGCCATTCTTTGTGGTTTTTGCATCCCCTATCTTTTGGAAAATGATTGCAGAAAATTTATTAAAAATTGCTCTGAAAAAATATTGCCTGGAGGCTTGTTGTACCTGAGTTTTGTTGAAGGCGATCCGGAACAATCGGGTTTTATTTCAGGAAGCTCAGGCGATAGAACCTATTTTTCGTACTACAAGGCTGATGAAATAGAAAAGACACTTTCGCAGAATTCTTTTCACCTGGTTAAAACTGTTGATCTTCCGTATCAAAAAAATAACGGAGAAAAGGAGATTCACAAAATTTTGCTTTCGGAAAAAATCCAGTCTAAGAGCTTTTAAAGATCAGTGTTTCTCGTGATCATGATAATGAATTGTGGTTTTTACCATAAGCCTTGGATTTTCGTCGAAAAACAAGGGGAATCCCTCAAATTTAACATAGCTCTAACAGCCTATTAACCAAATATTTAGAAGTCTTTTAATACCTTTGGGCGGCTAAAAACTCTATTTCGTCGAAGAAAAATGCCTCCCTAAGGTCGTTTTTTACGTATAAGTAATGTTTTGCCCCTTTTTTAAATCTCTTATGAAACACATTGTTACGCTTTTACTAGCATGCCTTGGCTTTGTTGCCTACTCGCAATCGCCACAACGAATAAATTACCAGGGCGCTGCCCGCAATGGACAAGGACAGCCTTTGGCCAACAAAACCATTAAGATCCGTTTTGAACTCATTCAGAACAGCGCCACTGTTTTCACAGAAGATCAGAGTTTAAGTACCAACAACCTGGGTTTGTTTACCACCCGCATTGGGGATGTGAAT
>JAEUTM010000270.1 GCA_016788025.1 Bacteroidia bacterium | reverse complement strand
TTTATTATTAGGTTTTGCCACAAGAATCATTAGCATTCCACTCATCATAACAATGCTGGTAGCCATAAAAACTGTACACTGGACAAATGGCTTCGAAGCTTCGGAAAATGGATTTGAAATTCCTCTTTATTACCTGGTCATGTTGATCACCCTGGTTTTCACCGGCCCGGGAAGAATAAGTCTCGACTATTTCGTAAAAAAATTAATCACCAAACAATCGTAAAAAACAAAACTCATGTTAAGATCTTTTTTTTATTCTTTATTCTTTCTATTCCTGTTTTTAGGGTTTAAGGCGCAAAACCGTGTCGTTCTGATTGAGCAGTTCAGTAACTCAAGCTGTCCTCCTTGTGCAGCAGTGAGTCCGTCTGTATACGCTTATGCTAACGCCAATCCTACTGAAGTTGTGGTAGTGGCCTACCATACTTTATTTCCATACAATAACGATTCTATGTACTTTGAGAATCCTGTGGAAGCCACCCAGAGAGTTAATTTTTACGGCGTGAATGCGGTGCCATATTCAATCCTCGACGGAAACGTGTATAATGGTTCAACAAGTTCTTTTGTAGGAAACATCTCAAATCTTGTAAATAACAGACTCAACACCGCCGCACGTTTTGACATCGAAGCACTAGGATTGAGTTTATCAGGAAATGTACTTTCCGGGAACTTCAGATTTACCTCCACCGACTCTCAAAATAGTTCAGAAAATCTGGTCGCTCAGCTTGTAGTGATCGAAAAAAATGTACTGAAGAGTTCATACGCAGCGTCACCCGGCGCGAACAGTGAAACCGAATACGGATACGTGATGAGAAAGATGATTCCGGATGCTTCAGGAACTGCACTTATAAATACATTTCAAAATGGGAGCGATGATATAAACTTTAATTGGTCTTTGAGTCATATAAAAGACCTTTCGCAATTAAGAGTTGTAGCATTTGTACAAAATAACGATACAAAGGAAGTGTACCAGGCCGCTCTCTTTGAAATAAATGGCAGTCCCGTAGGTATTAACACAGAAGAAAAATTTGACAACGAAATTGATTTATATCCGAACCCAGCTCATGATGTAATTAATATATCACTTCAACATCTAAATCATATTTCAACTGTTCAGATCATTAAAACAGACGGTACAATCCAGTATTCTGAAAACGTAAATTTAAAAACTGACAAAATACAGCTGAATCTGAATCTGCAAAGAGGGATCTATTACCTGAAACTTACAACTGCAAAAGGAAATATTGTCCGCAAGCTTTTGGTTCAGAATTAAAAATAATAAAGCTATTAGTACACATCACAGGTTTGGAGATAAAACATCGAGCCTAAACGGGCAGTAATTTCCTCAATCAGTATATTATTGTTACCGAAATTGCTAAAAAAGCAAAGGCGTTAGTACTTTAAAGAGCCGCCAGATCCTGGCATAATTTTATCAATACTATTTTAAACCAATTAAAAATCTAAAATTATGTTACGTTGGGCAGCTATATTTTTCGTCATTGCACTGGTAGCGGCGATTTTCGGATTCACCGGAATTGCAGCAGGTGCAGCCAGCATTGCGAAGATCCTCTTCTTTATTTTTGTGGTATTGTTTCTATTAGCCATTATTGGCGGAACATTACTGGTAAAGAAGAAATGATCTAAGCATGAAAAAGGAATAGCGGCGCTACTGATACTAGCGCTGCATTCCTATTTTATTTATTTGCAATGAAAACCCTATCCGATGCCAAGAAAAAAAAGTTTTTTCAATGCCACGGATCACCAAACTCAATTCAGAGATGACTATTTCTGTTTTAGAGGCAGTTGAAGTTCTATGATCGTTCCTTCACCAGGCGACGAAATGATCTGCATCTTTCCATTTAGCAGTTTCACGCGGTTGCGGATACTTTGCAGACCTATTCCATGATATTCCTTTTTGATGTTTTTTACCGAAAAACCAATACCATTGTCATAGGCTTTTAGACGTATATATCTATCGGAGACCTTAACGCTGAGTCCGGCCTCTGTTGCTTTCGCGTGTTTCAGGATGTTATTCAGAATTTCCTGCACAATGCGGTAAATGGTAATTTCCAGTTGCTCGGGAAGTCTGCCCACAATGCTTACGTCCCAATTCAATTTTACGCGATCTCCTACCACTTTTTTTATCAGATTAGAAAGACACACTTCTAAACCATAGTCTTTCAGCACGGGGGGCATAAGCTCAAAAGAGATTTTACGAGTATCCTCTATCGCTTCGGTGAGAATTTCCTTTATTAACTTCAACTCTTTATCGTCTTTTGCGCCCGGATACTTTACCATTTGAAGACGGTTTTGTATGGCATATAACAATTGCGCGACACCGTCGTGTAAACCTTCGCTGATTCTTGCTCTTTCCTGTTCCTGAGTAAAAATAATGGCATTTAGTTTTTCTTTCTCCTGGTCCATCTTTAGCTTCATTAACTCCTTTGTTCTTTTCTGCACTTGCTGTTCCAGGTTCTCATTGAGCTCTTTCAGATTTCGTTCCGATGAACGCAAAGCTTCTTCAATTTTTTTCTTTTCGGTAATGTCCCAATGCACACCACGGATTGTTGTAATGCCCGTAAAAGAATCGCGGTAGGCTTTTCCTTTTTCCGCGATCCAGGCCATTTTCCCATCAACAGGTCTGATGATCCTATACTCGTGATAATACGCTGCAAGTACACCTGGCCGCTCGAAAACCGACCGACGCATCTCGATATCTTCGAAGTGTACGAGTTTGTAAGCTTCTTCATTAGAAAGGATTGCTTGGTGTTCGTACAATCCATAAATTTCTTCCGAGCTTTGCGACAATCTTAGATTTTTATCATCGGAATTCCATTCAAAGATGCCCATTTTTGCAGCTTCCAATGATAAAGCCAATTGCTGACTGCTCTTGATCAATGCTTCGGCAGTACGTTTTAACTCATCTATATCAGTAATAACCGACACTGTTCCAATAATCCGTTCGCCGCTGCTTTTCACCGGCACTGCGGAAACTCTTGTCCATGTTTTGGAGCCGTCTGTGCGGGTAAAGAGCATTTCCATGCCAGGCACTACGGTTTCTCCCCGCAGCGCTTGCGCTCCGGGATAGTTTTCAAGGTCCACAAAATCGCCATCTTTATCCCAGGCTTGCCAACGCCAGTAATTTTCATCATCC
>JAEUTM010000231.1 GCA_016788025.1 Bacteroidia bacterium | reverse complement strand
ACTTCCTACTATAAACAGAAAGGAAAAGGTCATGCTCATCAGTAATAAAACGGTAATTATCAGCGATATCATCGTATTAGTCTATTAATTAAAAAACATACCAAGCTTGTACCAGCAATTTGCGAGCTTTGGCATCAAATTTGAAAATATGTTAAACGATTATGACTAACTCCATCGCAAAATATCACAGTATTCTCGACTATATAGTTAGCGCAATTCTGGTGTTACCCTGGATCTTCAACTCCCACGTGTTTGGTATCGATAGCTGGGTTCTTGGCTTAACCGGCTTAACAATATGTATGTACAGCCTGGTAACCGATTATAAAGGAAGCATAGCCAAAATAATTCCGATGAGGGTTCACCATATTTTTGACCTTCTTTCCGGCCTTTTGCTTGCCCTGAGCCCGGTGATGTTTACATTGGAACCTCAGTTGTGGTACTTACCCGGCATCATTGGCCTCATTCAAATAACAACAGCTTTATTTCCCGGTGATGTGCAAGCACATACAAAAAAAAGATTCAAAATGACTTAAAAAATACTCTATAAAACTCCCGGATTATTCTCATATAGTTGTGTGTGTGTTAATCTACTTATAAAAATATCCGGACAGTAACAGGCGAATCCTACTCAGTTCGCCTGTTTTTTTATCTATAAAATGAATACAATTCGGCAGAGTTGTTTTTTTTTCCTGTAATTGCATCTGAAATTATTTCCGCGGATGTCAGGCTAAACAATATTCCATTTCCTCCATAACCAAGAGAATAATAGACCCTTGGATTTCCTTTTAAACTTCCAATGTAGGGCAACGAATCTTTAGTCACCCCAAATGTTCCTGCCCAGCTGAATTCGCTTTTAAAATTCAGGTCCGGAAAAATTTTGTAAAAATCAGCTTCCAGCAATTTACTTTTTCTCTTTATCAAATCATCTCTCCGTTCCGCCTGATAAAACAACTCATCCCGTCCACCTATAATTACGCGATTGTCTGGTGTCTGCCTTAGATATAGATATGGCTTCGCAGTATTCCACAGCATTGCTCTGTTCGGCCATAGTTGTGAAGGATCTTCGAAATGTTCCGAGGCGATTGCATAGGTTGAACACAATTTAACGATACCTTTCAGGTTTTTTCCTGCTTCATATCCTCCTGCGTTTACAAGATAATTGCAGGAAACCGTGAAGCCAGTATCCGTGTAAATTTTGAATTTATTTTTTCCTTCTGTCTTTATCACTTCTGTGCGATCGTAAACTTTTGCACCTTGCTTCAGTGAAGCGTTGCACAAAGCATGACATAGCATATAAACATCTATAGACAAGCCAGTGGCAGATTCAATGGCCCCTGGTGCAGAAAAACCAAATCGGTTTCGAATTTCAGAGTCCTCTAATAAACTCACGTCAATTCCAGCCTTTTTCCGCATTGCATACTCCTTTTGCAATAAGGTCACATTAGATTTTTTGTCAGCAAAATATAAACTGGGACATCGCTCTTTGTTTTTAAATTTTAATTCCTCACAGATGTCATCAAGTTTATGAACTGCTTCAACAGCTTCAACGTACACCTGTGCAGCTTTGTGTTCTCCAAACAGACTGCTCAGCTCATACAATGTTCTATCGAGCTCATATTGCACAAGAGAAGTACTGGCGCAGGTACTGCCTAAACCAATAGTTCTCCTGTCGAGTACAACACAGGAAACGCCTCTCTTACTAAGGTGATAAGCCGCCAGGGCTCCGGAAATTCCTCCACCTATGATGACGACTTCCGTCTTAAGATCTTCATTTAGTTTTGGATAGTGACCGGGTAAACCATTTTTAATAAGCCAGTAAGGCATTCCTGTTTTCAAATCCATACTAAACAACTTCAAACGAAATACCATGAATACAACACCATTGATGATTCTTTCAGCTGGCACAGTTTTTCCAGCACATGGGTAAAAAAATTATTATGGCAAAGTACTCTGAAAAAGCGCAGGACAAAGTCGAAAAGGCTATGCATGAGCGCAAACATGGCACGCTGAAAAGCGGCAGCACAGGAAAGACTGTAAAAAGTCGCAAACAGGCAATTGCAATAGGTCTTTCCGAGGCACGCCGCGAGGGCGCCAAGGTTCCAAAAAAGAAATCAAGTTAAATTAAAAAGACTTATTTTAAATCCCGGCAGAGTTTATCTTTGTCTTTACCATCCTGATTTGACAAAGGGCTGGAAAGACAATTAAAGTGCCGGGATTTTTTATAAATTCGCAAGACATGACAACATTTTATCTTTATCTAAACTCATTTATCTATCTGATCTTTTCAGCCTGGTGTTTATTCAAACCTAAAGACACCGCGGAATTTTCGGGCTTCACCTTTCTAAACAACAGCGGCAAAGTAGAATATCTTGCCGTATATGGAGGAATGGAATTGGGTTTTTGCGTATTCTTTGGTCTTTGTGCTCTCTTACCAAACTTAAGATTTGCCGGCCTTGTTTTTGGCGTTTGTATGTATGTAGGCCTGATCCTGGTTCGTACCATAAGTGCAGTAATTTATGGTAACCTCCAGAAAGGAACTTACATTATTGGTGGCCTGGAATTATTATTGGGGATATGGGGGATAGTTCTGTTGTTAAACGAAATGAAAAGAACATCTTAATCCGCTTCGCTTTCTCTCAACAATTTTACAAATAAGATAATTCTTTTGACGTCAGCTTTTGAAATATCCTCTTCTTTAAACGCTGGCATGTCTCCGAGACCATTCCTGATCTGGAAGTGTATTAAAAAATCGGGGAGTTTTTTGTCTACCAGGGAAGGTCCTTTGCCCTTTTGCCCGGCAGGATGACAACGGTTACAATGTGTCATAAAGAGTTTCATTCCCCGAAGCTCGCCTTTTGTAAAAGTTAGATCCGTGCTGTCGGTTTGTTCTCTCTGCAGATCTTCTATGTCTTTGTCGGTTACATATCCGTCGCTTCTTTCCATGCCGGTTGTGGTAATTGGATCGCGGTTTTTTGTGCAGGCGTTAAATGTCAGGCTAACACACATCACTATAAAGTAAAGAATCAAAATGATCCAAAGTGTTTTGGTAGTTTTCATAATCTTAAATTAAAATGTGACTAAATAATATAGACTGTCCTTTCTGTTCCTGGCTTGTTAATAAATTTGCTTTTAAGGTAACATTTACGTTCAGCGCTCTGGAAACGGGACAATCTGTTCTTGCCTGCTCAACGATCTGTTTAAATCTATCTCCCGCAATCTGTGGAATTTTCGCCTCCACTTCTAATTGCGACTCGGTAATGCTCCCATTTTCAAAAACGATGGTACATTTTGTCCTGAGTTCTTCCGTATTAAAACCTGCCTCCTGTATCATGAATGATAATTTCATACTGAAACAACTGGCATGAGCGGCTGCAATCAATTCCTCGGGATTTGTGCCCTCGTCGTTGGAAAAGCGTGTTGCGTATGCGAACCGAGCATCTTTAAGCAAACCACTTTGCATGCTTACCTGGCCGCTCCCATCTTTTCCGGATCCTTGCCAGACTACAGTAGAAGATCTTTTCATAGCAATGTTATTGATTGTTAAACGGGTATCTTCTAATTTAATGCCAAAGCTGAATCTTGAAGCTGTGGCATGATAATTTCAGAATTCCCAGAAAAATTTAGAAATCATGAAACGTCAAAGCACAGAAAAAAAGAAACCGGTTAAGGCTGCCGTAAAAAAAATCGGTGCAAAAGTTGCCGGCGCTGTAAAACGCAAATCGATGAAATTAAAAGCAACAGCAAAAAAAATTAAGAACGAACCTGAAACGGATACCTGGAGTAACGCTTATATTCCTATAAGCAAATACTAATAGAATTTTCAAAAACGACAACGCAGATTACTCGGATTTCGCAGATCGACCTTAAGTAAAGAATCTGAGAGATGCGTGAAATCTGCGTTAAACTTTATCTCCTCGCTATCTGCGATAATCTGTGGCAATCTGCGTCGACCTTTTGAACGAATATTGCTATCAGAATGTCCTCTCACTCAAATGATCTGCGGCATTGGCATTCTAAATTTAAGCCCACACTACTCCGACTTCAGTATCTGCGTTAATCTGTGACAATCTGCGTCAACCTTTCGAACGAATATTCCTAACAGAATTTTCGCTCCCTTAAATGATCTGCGACATTCGTATTCTAATTTAAGCCCACAATACTCCCACTTCAGCATCTGAGTTAATCCGTGTAATCTGCGTCAACCTCCTAAGCAATTATTGTTAAGAAAATTAACGCTTCATGGAAATAAATTCCCATTTGCACAGGTATCTGGATTGCCCTGTCTTAATAAACAATTACCATGAAAGTACATTACATCCTCCTTGTTATATCCACTCTTATTTTCTTTAACTGTCGGAAACCTGATTCACGATTAGCAATGAACGATTGCGATCAGAATTTTCTTGTTATGACCTCACATTTTAACCGTTCACAGATCGAGATCAGTAATCTTAGTTCCAGCAAAGCCAATGATATAGGTATAAAACAGCTGGCCTTGAGGCTTACAAAATATCATCAGGATTCACAAAACGAACTTGATCAGATAGCGAATACGAACAGCGCCAATTTATCGTATCATTCAAGCCAGAAACATGCAAACATGAGAAATGCTTTGTCGCAGCTCTCCGGAAAAACTTTCGATTCTGTTTATGTGTGTCACCAGCTTAAACTTCATCTCAGTATGCTAAACCTTATTCGGGACGAAATGCAGTATGGGAAAAACCCAGCTTTTAAGGAATATGCAAGCCGACTGAATTCACAGCTCCTTGTTCACCTGAACCAATCCGACAGTCTTTCTCAGCTTTTTTTAAGTACTTATTTCAGGCAGGACATCTGAGTGACTCTTCCTTATCCTCCGATCCTGAGTTAATCAATGGTTAACAAAGCATATCCAACAGATAGCTTATCGGTAAAATAGTCCTTACCTGCATTTAACCTTGGCGCAGTAATATTGTTATATAAAATCACTCGCCATGAACACAATCGTAAACTCACCTAAAAAAGAACTCACAGAAAAAGCCTGGGAAGACTTCATCAGAGCTATTAACCCTTCGGATATTTCAATCCAGGTGGAAAATGGTATCGTAACTCTACAGGGAACGGTTGATAGCTACTCTCGCAAACTACTGGCTGAACAAATTGTTTCAAACGTAACAGGCGTAAAATCCATCATCAACGAATTGCAGGTGCGTATTTCTGCAAACGTAAAGAAGAAAGACACAGAGCTTTTAGACCTGCTGCTGGATGCACTAAACAAGGATTTCGATTTAAGTCAGGAAGATTCAGCTGAAAAAGCCAGGCCGAGAGCTAAGACGAATCATCATCCGGCTGTTGTAACGACCAATGAATTTTCCTATTGGGAAATATTCTGTTAAGATCCCCGGATAATAAAACTCCGTTCGCTGAAGGCAGGAATGCTTGGTGTACCTTCATAAAAATAGGTGATTTCATCTTTAGGATCCATCAGACCCAAACTATATAGCACCGGAACATAATGGTCAGGTGTTGGAGCCGCAAGTTTTCCAAGCTTATGACTGGTTTCGTAGTTTATGATATTCTCAAAATTTCTTTGGTCGAGTTGTTTTTTAAGCCATGCATCGTACTCTGCTTCCCAGCCATAAGGCGTCATATCGTTGCTTCTCATTTTTTGACCAGCTAATTGTAAATTGTGGATCAGAGAGCCGCTTCCGATAATAAGCACACCTTTGTCACGCAATGCTTTCAGTTGTTTTCCTAATTTATAGTGATACGAAGGATCAGCGTGATAATCTATACTCATCTGGAACACCGGCACATCGCCTTTTGGAAATAAATGCATTAACATAGGCCAGGCACCATGATCCAAACCCCAGTCGGTTGTCTCCGCAATACTTGGAATAATCTTCGTTACCTCGTGGGCAATATCTGGCGCTCCTTTGGCGCTATATACTACTTTGTAGTATTCCTCAGGGAAGCCGTAATAATCATAAATCTGTTTCTGATCTGTGGACACGTTTACGAATGTGCCTTTAGACAACCAGTGAGCAGACACCACGAGGGCCGCTTTGACTTCGTATTTATTTTGTAGTTCTTTTCCTAATTCATATAAAGCCTTCCAGAATGGTCTTTCATCCCTGGATAGGGGAATATCCATTGGACTTCCGTGTGATGTAAACAGCACCGGCATCTTTTTGCTTTGTGTAGGAAGCGAAGTGGTAAGATTTTCAAATTCTTTTAAATTCATAGCAGCGGCAGACAAAGGCGCAAGGGCCAACATTTTTAAAAAGTCTTTACGTTCCATAATTGTATTGTAAAGATACTATCCTTTTCCCTGATATACTCTTAAGGTATCTTAAGGAATACCGTTAAAATTTTTCGATTCGTTTTAACAGTGACTAGATAAGATTGGTTTTAAGCCTCTATCTTCAGTACGCGCTGAATCTCGTGATGTAGTTCCGGAATATGATGTGCGATAACATCGTAAACAATTTCATAATCTATCCCAAAATAATCATGTATCAATTTATCCCTCATACCGGCCATATCTTTCCAGTCTATATGAGGGTACTTTGTTTTAAGCTGATTATCTACTTTTTTTGATGCTTCGCCAATGATTTCCAAACTTCGAATGAGAGCTTTTGTAAGAGTCTCATCATTAAATATTTGTTCCTTTGTTTTTTGAAAAGTAACTCAGAGAATATAAGCGCACTCGTCGTCTATATGTTTTATGAATTCAAGCGGCGAGGGATACATACTCTACTTCTTTTAAAATGTAGGGGCCAATATATTTACTTAAAGATTGAGGAGTAACCATCTCGATTTTCCGGCCGGTGATCTCTTCAAGGGTTTCGGCCAACCTCATGAAATTTTTAAAAGTCTTGCGTTCTGGTTCAAAGTGTATGAAAAAATCAACGTCGCTATTCTCTTTAGCCTGATCTCTGACAAATGACCCGAAAACACCCAAGCGTTCCACTCCATAGCTAAGGATTCTTTTCTGGTTATAAAGCAATCTGTCAATAAGCTCCTTTTTTGTCTTCACAGGCTCTGCCATTTTCCACACTTTTTGAATTATACCAACGAAGTTACTGATTTATTTTTAGCTTCAAATTACCTTCTTTGTTGCACTTCTAAACATCGAATTTCTTATTTGCTTCGGCTAAACTTCCTTCAATTACTGCATGTTTCAATTGCGGTTAGCTTAATTAAGATTTTTATTATCTTTAATACAGTTTTCGATCATCCCAATACCTTGAACACCAGAAAAATACTCAACCTTTCTGTTTATATTTTTTTTGCGCTGATTTTCATCTGCACTAAGTATGGTCTGGCACAAAACGAAACCAAAAAATGGTTCTTTGGCGGATTGGGTCTTGATTTTACAGCCACTCCATCTACAACCCTGACAGGTTTCGCTGGATATGTCGACAATCGGCTATCCTCTATCTTGTTGGTTATAAACTATATCAGGGAGAAAACAATAAATTACAACTCGATATTACGGATCTAGCCTCAGGACTCTACCTTCTTCAGATACAACGAGAGAATAAAACACAAACCTTTAAGATCAGGAAAGAATAATCTCAATTACTCCTTCCTCGCCCTCGCCCGCTCTATCGCTTCCTTTTCCGACGGATTAAAGCGCCAGACATATCCGAATCCTCTTTTCCTGCAGGATTCGCAGTGGTATTTAATGATCACAATTTCTTTACACGTCTCGTCGCATGTTTCAAAATCAGAGGTCTGGTAGCGTCTCACTTTTCCGAACTTCTCCAGTGATCCTGAAACCAGATGTTCCTTTCCTATCACAATCAATTTATAAGAATCCTCCCCGAAATATTCTTCGGGATATTCCGGGAAATCCAAAACAGTAAGATCTGATAACTCAGCACGTTCATTTTTACGGGAATCAAAATCGTATTCCAAAGGATCGTACCATTCCAGGATTTCTTTTGGCGATCGTATTTTTGTATACAGTTCTTTGATCTCCTTTACTGCATTTTGCAGCACTTGCGGACTTATCGTTTGTTTCCGGAAGTTAGCCACTGCGTCTTCCATGAGTTGCACAGCCCCTACCACTTCGTTTTCTTCACAATAACAATTAACTTCCATATAACTGCCTTTGAAGGACAGGGGTCTGAAATTAGTATTTCCGAGTCCTTTCTGTTCAGCAAGCTGCAACAGATAAGAATCGAAAAGTTTGCAAAGAACATCCAATGCAAGAGAATTTTTTGTTTTAAGCACAGGAGTCGGAAAAATCCATTTTAACAGGTACTTGTCCATTTGATGCTTGTTGACCACTGCAATGTCTTTCCCTTTGATGTTAGGAACTAAGTTACGATCTTCTTCATTTTGTATTTTTCTCAACGATTTCCATTTTACAAAATGTTTGGAAATTATCTTCTTCATATGTTCCGGATCAACATTTCCACAAACAATTAAAGAAGCTGTTTCGGGTGTGTAATGCCGCACGTAAAATTCCCGGAGATTAACAGGAAGAACCTTCTCAACCTGGTATTGACAGTAATTGCGGCCCGCAGCACGCTCGTCGCCATACAATATATAGTTCTTGTAAATGTGCGCCAGGTTGTATGCACTTATATTCTCAGGTTTATTATGATCTACTAACTGGGAAACAATTTTGTCCATTTTTTCCTTGTCAAAAGACAAACGAACGATGCTGGCACTTAGAATTCCTAAGTCACGATCAAAATCTGTTATGGAACAGTTCCCCTGAAGTACCGTTCGTTCACCTTCCATCCCGCAGGTAAAGCCCTGTTTGTTTTGGGCTTGTGCCAGGTACTTAGTTTTGAGCTCAAAATCCAATAACCGCCGAATAATTTCACTATAGCCTACCTCACATTTGTTTTCGTTTCTTTTGCCGCCCTTAATGACGAGTTTTATATGTAAAAGTGAATCCGCTCCATATTTCAGGAAGTATATTTTTAAACCTGTATTTACCTGGAAAGTATCTAACTGAGGGCGCTCCTCTGAATAGCTAGGGACACTTAAAACGAATAATAACAGGAACAAAAGTAGCTTATGACGCATCTTATCTGGCCTTTTT
>JAEUTM010000193.1 GCA_016788025.1 Bacteroidia bacterium | reverse complement strand
ACTCCAAATCGTTATCAACTCCTTACCGAATGTGAATGCTATTACAAACAGCACCGCGATCTGTGCAGGGAATACAGCTACCTTAACTGCGAATGGAGCGCTCACCTACACCTGGAATCCTGGCGGAACAGGTTCGGTAATTGCAGTTTCGCCAACCCAATCTACAAATTACACCGTTACCGGAACTGATGCAAATACCTGCATAAATGAAACCACCCTGGCGCTGGCTGTGAACCAACTGCCAATAATAACTGCATTTGCCAGCACAACACTGATATGCGCCGGACAAAGCCTCTCTTTGTGGGCTGCTGGTGCATCCGCTTATACATGGAACCCAGGTGCAACTAGTATCAGTACGATTGTAGTATCACCACTTACACCAATCACATACAGCGTTGAGGGGGCCGATAATAACAATTGTAAGAACTTTGCAACGATTGGCATCGTGGTTAACCCTTCACCTATTATTTTTGTTGCAAGCAGCGATTCGAGCATATGTGCTGGCGAGAATGTGATATTGTCTGCCGGCGGAGCTGTCACCTACACGTGGAATTCGGCTGTGAGCGGCCAAAGTATTTCGGTTAGTCCCGTTGTGAGTACTACCTATACTGTTGCAGGCACAGATGTCAACAGTTGTCTTGGTAGTGCAATATTCCTTCAGCAAGTTTCAACCTGTTCAGGTTATACATCAGAATTTCTTCAAGAGAAGATGTTAATATTTCCGAATCCAACTTCAGGAAAGCTGTATTTACAAAATCTGACTGATACTGATGATCTGCAAATATTTAATTCTATCGGGCAGAGAGTTTTGCAGCCCATGGAAATTAAGGTTTCATTAGGCGTCATAGAGGTAGATCTCACACATCAAGCCAACGGAATTTACTTTTTAAAAACGGAGACCGGTGTCTGGAAAATAATAAAGCAATAACGTCCTGTAAGCTTTATTAAAGCAGCCCAGGCCGCTAGACTTAGTTATGATATGGCAAGTTTGAAAAGTTTCGGCTGATAAAAATCATCCCGAATCAAGATCTCTGTTAGTTAAGATCGCCACTGTTAAAGAGATATTTGCACTGTGAACCTGAAATTAGTTTAACGATGAAATCTCTTGTTATATACGATTCAAACTTTGGTAATACAAAAACGATTGCAGAGTTAATTGCAGCAACACTTCACTGTGAAGCCCGGCACGTAAGTAAAGCCAGCCTGGAAGCAATGAAAAACGTGGATTTACTGGTTGTAGGAAGCCCGATTAATGCCTGGCGACCAACACCCGCAATACAGAAGTTTTTGTCGTCTTTGGAGGCATTGACTAATGTTAGAGCAGCGGGTTTCGATACCCGAATGAAAACGTTTTTAAGTGGAAATGCAGCCAAAAGAATAAATAATCAACTTAAACAAAAAGGAGCGAAAATTATCGCCCAGCCTAAAGGGTTTTATGTAACAGGTAAGGAAGGCCCACTTGAAGCGAATGAAAAGGAGAATGCCGCAAATTGGGCAAATGAACTAGTTCAACTAGTAAATAATGGATAAAGTACTATTTCATGATCACCGCAAACTCAACCCTCCTGTTCTTTTTGCGCCCATCTTCGGTAACCCGAATTTTTCTTAAAAATCACAAATAACAGCAGGTGAATTGTGATTTTTCGTAATCCCTGAAATATAACTTTGTTTTATCTCAGTTATCTGTAAAAAATGCAAATGTCTTTTTAAGTGGATTACAAACTAATTATGCGGGTGTGCCGAAAGCTTGTATTTTAGCTTCCGAATAACCCAAATATGCTGATACAAATTTTAAAATCCAAGATCCAGGAACTGGTGGTCTCTGAAAGCAGTATTCTGTATCCCGGCAGTATTGCGCTGCCGTTGGAACTAATGAAGGCAGCGTCGATCAGAGAATTCGAACTGGTTCACGTAAATAATAAGACTAACGGTAACCGCATTACAACTTATGCTGTTCCTTCCGGAAAACCAGGCTTTGTGACAGTTAATGGCGCCGCTTCCCGGCTGTTTAATAAAGGAGATTTGATCCACGTTTTATCTTTTGCTTATCTCGACGAGAAGGAATCAGGGTCCTTTTCTCCAATCCTCGTAAAAACTGACGATTCCAACAAGATTAAAGAAGCAGGTTCATACATCTTATGAATTTCACTAATCCGGAAAATATCAAATCGACAACCTTAAGGATGAGGATTTTGTTTTTTAAAGATGGACTGCATCTGAGAACGAGTACAGACCTAAATTCTGAAGCCGAAAATCTGATCAGGCTGGAAAGTATTTCCCGTGAGAGTGCCTATAGGAATACACGCATCAGGACGAACAGTTCTTTTTACGACGATTCGGATATGAAATCGGAGTATTACCTGGTGTTAGTTTACGATACTGAAAAAAATATCCCCTTACTTACCGCTCGTTATTATTTCGATATAGATGCAATTCGTAAGTGTTTAAAGGGCGATAATCAAAGTAGTCATATAATAAATAGTCTTGAGAAATTTTTTTCAGGATCACTTTTTCTTGCCGATCGCTTCTCTGCTAACCTTTCCAGTGCAAAGTACCGCATGTTCCGAACATACATTTATGCATTGTTTTACCGGGAGATCTTCCGAAATACTGAGAACGGTTCTTTTATCATAATGGCCCGGAAAGAAAAAGGTGATAAGTTGCTTAATAAATACCTCGCCATTGGAACTGAGATCAAGGGCACGGTTATGCACAAAGGAAAAGAACATTGGGTGCTTTTTGGCGATGTGAATAAGAGTTATAAAATCGTAAAATCGTTGTACGAAAAACAGAATATTTTTGTATGAAGGAAAAAGTTATTGGCTTTCTGAAATTAATTCGCTGGTTTCATGAATTGGTAGCTATTCTTCCATTTGTCGCCCTGTTTTTAACCCTTCGCTATTTTACGTCAGAAGCGGAGGTGACTTGCAATTTATCGGGTTTCCATTTTTTTGTGCTGTGCATTTGTGTTCAACTTCTCATCGCTGCTGGCTGCGTATTGAATGATATTATGGACAGGCATATCGATAAGATCAATAAACCAAAAACACATATTATAGGCAGAATAATTTCCCTGAAAAGTGCAAAGTGGATCTTTGGAATGTTCACCGTGCTAATAGCGTTCCTTTCCGTTTATATCTCCCTCTATGTATTTTGGGAATGGTCATTAATAAGCATCGCCGTATATGGACTGTCCATTTCTTATGATCTGCACTTCAAACGATCGCCCTTGATGGGTAATATTCTTATTGCAGCGCTGGCGGCTTTTATTCCCCTGGTAATTTTTTTCTTTGCGAAAGATTGTATCGGGGAGCTGAAAAGTGAAAGAATAAATCTTCTGATCTGGCTTTATGCTCTGTTTCCTTTTCTTATTATCATTCCCCGTGAGTTAAGTCTCGATATTTCAGATTTGGAGGGTGATAAAGCTGATGGGTGCCGTACCTTACCGATTGTAATAGGCGAACAAAAGGCGAGATATGTAGTGGTTTCCTTTATTTTATTGATTGTGGTATTGTCCGGACTTTTGGTATTGATTGCTCCCTATTATACCCTGGTAAGTATAGTAGTGGATACGCTACTATTCTATTACTTATACTTATTAAGATCCTGCAAAACGCGTATTGATTACATCAGAGCCGGAAGGTTTCTTTGGTTTATTATGATCTTAGGACTAATTGGTTTAATGTTATCCTGTTTGTTTTCCTGAGCAAACGGCTACTTTATATGAGTAAATTCACTTATTAGATCGGCGGTAATTTCTTAACTTAGTGCTCGATGCGCACCCAAGTACTTTTTGCAGTAGCATTTTGCTTAGTTTTTGTTACCCGTATATTTTCCCAGGGCTGTAACGCTCTTTGTAATGGAGGATTTGATGACCCCACGGCAGTAACCACCACGGGGCTTTTGACTTCGCTTAACTGTTGGAGCACCACAGCATCTGATGGTAAGATGGAAGTGTGGGCCAGCGGATACGGAAACGTGGCGTCATACAGCGGCATCCAGTTTGTTGAATTAAATGCAACACAAGCGGCAACCATGTACCAGGATTTTCCTGTTCAAAGCGGAATTACCTATACCATAGGATTCGCGCATCGTGGACGTTCTGGTACCGATACAATGCAGGTTTCCTATGGACCAAGTGGGGGGCCCTACACTTCTTTGGGAAAATATGCCGATGGTACTTCTGGCTGGGGCTATTACACAGCGACTTTCACCCCAACATCTACTACAAACTTTCGAATATTATTTACGCCAATCTATTGGAGTGGTGGTAACGTAGCAATCGGAAATTTTATAGATGCAATTTCTGTGACGGGACCTTACACTTTTACAACCTCTGTGAATTCTGCGAGTATCTGCTCTGGTAGTAGTATCACTTTGCAGGCCCAGGGAGCTACAAATTACGTCTGGAGCAACACATCAACACTTTCCAGTATCGTTGTAAGTCCGACGTCAAGCACCACCTACACGGTAGTGGGTTCCGTTAACAATTGCAGTCAAACGGTCATCTCTACGGTAGTGGTATCACCTACACTAAACGTCACTGTCACCGGGCCCTCCGTGCAATGTGTAGGCTCGGCATTTCTAGTTGCCAGCGGCGCCTCCAATTTTACCTGGAATCCAGGAAATTATGTTGGTTCGACATATTATGTGAGTCCATCGACAACCACGCAATACACTGTTAATGGACAGACCGGCGCTTGTTCCGGCACAAAAATTTTTACGCTAACGATTCTTCCAACGCCTACGGTTACCATACAGACTCCAACTGTAAGTGCCTGTCCAGGCTCAGTTACTGTTCTCAGCGCTGGTGGAGCGAGCACTTACGTTTGGCAACCGGGCGGAATTTCTGGGAGTACGAGTTCTGTCAGTCCAACAAATAACACAACTTACACAGTTACGGGAACATCTTCGCTAGGCTGTGCTGGTTCTGCAACAGCATCAATATTTGTTAAACCAGTGCCAACCATAAGTTTCAGTACATATTCCATAACCTGCGCAAGTTTGGGAAGTGCTACAGTTCTTACAAGTGGGGGATTGGGGCCGTTTAACTATACCTGGATGCCAAGCGCTCAAACCGGTTCTATTGCGAGCGGATTGAATCCAAACACGTATACTGCGACTATTTTCGACCTGGGGACTGGTTGCACCACTAATTCCACAAGCATATTCACTTCACTTATACCCTTAACGGGTACTTTAAACAATACAAGCAGTTTAACCTGTAATAACGTAAACGTGGGAATTGGTTCCTTTTCAAATCTTGCTGGAGGGTCGCCAAATCAGAATTATTTCTGGAGTAATGGCACAAACACATTTACAAATCATCCCGTCACAACGCTTGGAGCGGGTAACTGGACTGTTACAGTTACAGATGCTTTAACCGCTTGCCAGATTAACAGCGTTTTTACAATCACGCAACCTCCACCACTTGTTTTAAATCTTTCGAGTTCCGCATTTACTTCCTGTGCTCAAACCAGCGTAAACTTAAGCTCTACACTCAGCGGCGGAACCCCTGGCTATACGCAACAATGGATACAGGGAAGCCAACAAGTGATTCTATCCCCAACTACACTTAGTACCACAGTCACACAGAGTTTGGCCGGTAATTATATTTACACGCTCACTGCTAATGATTCTTATTCTTGTCAGGTGCAAAACACGGTAGCGGTTAATTTTATTCCAAATCCAACATTAAGTATTAATAATGTTTCCATTTGCCCCCTTCAAACGGGAACGCTTAATATAAGCGGGGCCACGAATTATACCTGGACCTCACCGGCTCTAACTCTTACTGGCAATTCTTTCACAGATTCGCCGACTTCGACAACAGAATATACAATTGTCGGTACTGCGCAGTCTTGCACAAGTTCGGCTACTGCAAGTATTATTGTGAAGCCGCTGCCTGGTCCGTTTACGTTGGGTACAAATACTCTATGTGAAGGTCAGAGTTTGTCTATCGGAGCGTTTGGAGGTGTTGAGTTTGACTGGCTTGGGCCATCAGGATTTTTTTCTGCGTCGCAATATATAAATGTCAGCCCTGCCAGCCCAACCAATTCGGGTGTTTACCAGGTAACAGTGACTGCCGCCAATGCGTGCACCGCTGCAACATCCGCTTCCGTTACTGTTTACCCTACACCTAGCATTAGCGTAGTCGGGTCTACTGTTTGCACCAATCAAAACCTAAATCTCCAGGCAAATTCATTTACCGGGTCAACTTATTTGTGGAACGGTCCTTTGGGTTTTAGCTCCAATGTTCAGAATCCTTCCATTGCGTTACCTTCCGTTATGCATACAGGAATTTATACGGTAACAGTTATTAGTCCCTTTAGTTGTACCAACACAGCTAACGCACACGCGAGTGTAGTTGCACTTCCAAACCCATCGATCAGTTCAAACGGAACAGTGTGTTTAAATAAAACCATCACTTTTACTGCGTCGGGTGGCAACGGTGGCGTTTATACGTGGTCAGGACCTTTAGGATTTAACTCCCCAAATACAAATACGTTAATTGCAAATGCAATGCCCGGTAATGCGGGAACCTATACTTTGTCTGTGCTTCTGGGACCTTGTGTTAATACTGCCACTCAAATAATTGTTGTGAATCCCCTGCCCAGTTTTACGCTCACTTCAAACAGCCCTTGCGAGAAGGACAATCTTGAACTGTATTCAGGAGGTATTGGCAACGCGTCAGGATACCAGTGGAAAGGGCCGTTTCCGTTGACCAGTACTCAACCAAATCCTGTATTTCCAAATGCAAGCCAGGCAATGGCGGGCGAATATACTCTCACGATCATTGATGGCAACGGTTGTGTGAACTCAAATACTCATACCGTAAGTATCCGATCAAATCCAACGTTGACACCCATCAGCACCACGGTTTGCTTAAATCAACCTGCTACTTTAAAAGTTGAAGGTGCACAAAGTTATGTTTGGACCGGACCCGGCAGCTATGTTTCTACACAGGCTAATGCTTTGATTCCGATCGCAGGCTCGGCTGTACCGACGATTTACACTGTTACCGGCACTGCGGCTAACCAATGTACTGCCACAACTGTTGCGACTTTAAGCACTTTTAAACTTCCGGAACCTTATATACAGGTTTCACCTTCTTCTACTATTTGTTTAAAGGAAACAATTTATCTGCAGGGTGGGGGAGCCCTTGTTTATTCATGGAACGGTCCTGGCGGTTTGTCTATTACGGGACAGAAAGTCGCTTTTGAAGCGAGAAATCTAAGCTACCAGGGAACATATACTTTAATGGCAATAGATAATAATGGCTGCAAAAATTATACGACGACGCTTATAACAGTTAACGACTTGCCGCGTGGTTATCTGGCGGGCAATAAGATGAGTGGCTGTGCTCCCTTTGATGCCGATCTGAGATTTTACTCTCCATCTCCGCAGGTTAAAGCAAAATGGTATTATGATACAAAAACTATTACCAGTGATAGTTTTGCCTTACATTTTCCGAATCCTGGTCAGTATACGATTAGCGGGATTTTTAATGATACACTTACAGGCTGCAACAGTACAGAAGTTTTTACGATAGAAGCTTATGCACAGCCTAAAGCTGATTTTATATTTTCGCCGGAAAAACCAACAGAGATTTCCGAACTCGTAACGTTTACCAATACTTCTTTTGGAGAAAAGCTCAGTAATACCTGGTATTTGTTCCATAATAACGGCCCCACTTTTTACACCCAGCATGCAAGTTATAATTTTGACGAGCCTGGGGTTTATCCCATCGTTTTGGAAATAGAAGATGTTCACGGTTGCAGGGATACTGTTGTGAAATCCGTTAGAGTAGAGGCAGAGTTTACATTTTACGTTCCAAATGCATTTACACCAAATGAAGATGATCGCAATGATGTTTTTTTACCCATAATCAGAGGTGTAAAATTATACAACCTGCAGATATTCGATCGCTGGGGTGAACGTGTTTTTATTACCAGTGAGCTGGGTAATGGCTGGGATGGAACTTTCAGAGGCAAGGTCTGTGAAGACGGAACGTATGTATGGAAGATCCAGGTATCAACCAATGCTGGTGACGAGAAAGTCCGCACAGGTCACATTCTTCTTTACCGTTAATAAATAATAAAAGCCGTCGCGATTATCCCGGACGGCTTTATTCAAATATAAGTTAAGATTACTTTTTCTCTTTGGCAGCTTTCTCTTCTTCTTTCTTTTTCTTCTCTTCCGCTTTAGCGGCATCTTTAGCCGCTTTTTCCTCGTCTTTTTTTCTTTTTTCTTCCGCTTTAGCCGCTTCTTTAGCCGCTTTTTCCTCTTCTTTCTTTTTAGCTTCTTCTTCTTTTGAAGCCGACTTCTCATCACCACCTTCTTTTTTCTTTTCCCCTGCTTTTGCTGCATCAGCAGCTGCTTTCTCTTCGTCTTTCTTTTTCTTTTCCTCTGCTTTTATAGCATCGGCCGCGGCTTTTTCAGCATCTTTTTTCGCTTTCTCTTCAGCTTTGGCAGCGTCAGAAGCTGCTTTTTCAGCGTCTTTCTTTTTTTTCTGCTCCGCTTTTGCAGCTTCAGCGGCTGCTTTTTCTTCGTCTTTTTTAGCTTTAGCGGCTGCGGCTTCAGCCTCTGCTTTAGCCTTTTCTGCGGCAAGCATTTCAGGTGTAATGGTTGTTTTGTAAATCAGGTCAACCATGGTTCTTTGGTAGTCTTCCCCCTTTTTTACCTCCTGCGATAAAATAGTGATGGATTCCCTGGCCTTACGATTTAAAGTAATGAATAAATTATCCAAACGCTCCTGCGAGAATTTTTTGAATTCTATTTTGTGGTAATAAGCTACTACCTGAACGTCAACGTGACGACCTAGATTTTTTGCCCACTTTTCAATTCTCGCCTGCATGGTATCGGGAGGCGAGGTTTGAGTGTGGTGGAAATATAAATGCAATGTATCTGTTTGTGAAGAAACAGTAAAAGAAAGAAATAAAGCCAGAACGACTATTAATCCTTTCAAATTGGTCGAAAAAGAACCGCTTTTCATGTGTTTTTTTTGAATTTGGGTAAAAATATACATTTTATTAATCGCTAGGTAATAAAAAACCAAAATTTTGATTTTTGCAAAACTTGGCATTTAGACTGCTTAATATCAGTGCACAGGGTTTTTTATATATAAGGTATTGTTATAGATTTGTGTTTATAAATTTGAAATTATGAATAAACTGGTATTATTTGGAGCAAGCATAGCTTTAAGTGCAGGTATGCTCAGCGCACAAAGTAAACACGAGAAAGTTGTTTACCACGATTCCAACGTACAATCGGGCGACCTCACGTTAAAAGGTGAAGACGCTGTTTCTACTGCGGAGTATCTTAAATTTAAGATCAAGGTAGATAACAAGAGTAATGATATTATCATTTATAAGCCTGAAGAAAGTATGGTAAAGATAAATGGTAAAGACTTTGCTCCAAAAGAAAAATGGATATCCGTAAAACCAATTGATTCAGACCATAAAGTGGTGGATATTAAGGGTACTGGCATGAGAGAAAATGAATTTACGTTCCAGGTAGAAGGACTTTATAAGGTTAATCCTGATGATAAGCCAATAGCGGCGGAAGATTTCCAACTACCGGCTTCACAAAATGGTTTTAAAGCGGGAAATTTTACCTGCAATATGCTTGACCTGAAAAAAGAAACGGATGAAACCAAAGTGAAGTTTGAATGTGTTTACACTGGCGATAAAATCGGAATTATTCACACCAATCGCGCTGCCGTGAGGTTGCCTGATGGTACCGAGATTGCAAACAACAGGGTGAAAGCGGGTTTTGAGGTTCTTCAAAAAGGAGATAGCCAAAAGTTTAACCTGGTTTGGAAACGTATGGAAGGTGGTAAGGCTACCGATATGCAGAAGATTAAACTAGCTATTATATGGAGAAATACCTTTGTGGAGTCTGAAGCAGTGAAAGTGCCGGGAGGCACGCTTACCTTTAAGATTGACGAAAGCAAAAGTAAGTAGTTTTTAAAACTCTTTTTAAAGCCCGGGGCCAGCGCTTCGGGCTTTTTGTTTATTGTGGTTTTCCTTCCAGGTTTGAGCATTTCTATTATCTTTACAACGCAATTTATGGAAGATAAAAAGTTCATCGATGTAGAAAAAGTATTAAAGGAAAAGGCTTACAAACTTTATCGCTGGTTGCCGCGTTTCGCTATTAATTGGCTTAAAAGAAAACTGCACGAAAAAGAGATCAATGATGCAATGGTTCTGATGAAGGACGTAAAGGGACTCGAATTTAACCGCAGGTCGCTCGATATACTTGGAGCGAAGGTTATTCCTGTTCATACCGAGAATGTGCCTAAAACCGGAAATATTACGGTAGTGGCAAATCACCCTCTTGGTGGTTTGGATGGTATGAGTCTTATCAAAGCGGTAGGAGAGATCCGTCCGGATGTCCACTTCCTGGTGAATGATATTCTAAAAAATGTCACAAACTATGGAGATGTGTTTATTGCTGTAAATAAAGTGGGAGCTTCCTCTGCCACCGCGCTTCGTACCATGGAAGAAATTTTCCGGGAAGGTGGAGCGGTACTGATATTTCCGGCTGGTCTGGTGTCGCGCAAACAAAACGGCATCGTACGCGATCTTCCCTGGAAAAAAAGTTTTGTTACACAGGCCATCGATCATAAACGGATAATTGTACCTACTTACATTGAAGGAGAGAACTCTAAGTTCTTCTACAATTTCGCGTATTGGCGAAAAAAATTGGGGATTAAAGCAAATATTGAGATGCTCTTTCTACCCGATGAAATGTTCAGTGCCAACAAAAAGGACATTCGCATTCATTTTGGAAAACCCTTTAATTATACTGTATTTGACAGCAGCCGGAGCCACCGAGCCTGGGCTAACCTGATGTATAAATACACGTATTCACAAGAGTTTCTTAAAGGAGTTTCTTTTGAAGAGTACATTCGGTTGCAGTAATCAGTGGCAGTAGGCAGTTCTAACTGCAAACTGCACATTGCCAACTGCAAACTCTTAATTCTTCTCGCACAGATAGATCATCTCTCCCGCGGGCAAGCGATAACGATCCACTAATTCAGGGCTCAACGTATTTACAAAATTATCTACAGTAACTTTAAATCCAGCTGCCGCTAATTTGTCTTTGTAATCAAGACCAAACAGCCGAACGTGATCTTTTTGCCAGAAGTGTATTTCGCGTTGCTCGGGTGAAGTTATGCTTTTGTCTTCGTAGGTCTTTTCCCGCGTGGTATCCAGGGGAACCTGGAAAATGCCCCAGCCACCAGGTTTCATGATGCGATAGAGTTCGCGCATGCATTGGTCGGCATCTTCAACATGTTCTAATACGTGGTTGCAAAAAATCACATCAAAACTATTATCCTCGAATGGCGCTTTATGAAGATCGAAATGAATATCCGCAATAGGACTGTTATAATCGCCCGTAGTATATTTCAAATTACTTTGAGCTTTAAATAATTTATAGAAACACTGCTCAGGAGCGATATGCAACATTTTGTATGGTTTGGTAAAGAAGTCGGTCTTTTGTTTAAGATATAACCACAACAAACGATGTCTTTCAAGAGATAAACTTCCCGGGCACAGAACATTTTTGCGTTTTGCCTTGCCGCTATATCCATAAGGAAGAAATTTCCGATAGGTTTTGCCAGTAATAGGATCTTCATAGCGCGTGCCATAATACAACAGCGGCGCAATTTTACTAAAACCCAGGCTAAACCAAATGAGAATGGGGCGGGGTATGGTTCTTAAGAGAAAGTGAAACATAGATATTTTCGAGCTTCAAAGATACTGTTTATTTAGATTTTGAGTGACTTAGTCTATCCGAAAACATGACTTATCTAAATTAACATGGGAGTTAATAATTTGTTCATGTGATTGTGTGATACAGGCATTAGCTTTGACTTAAACCAATCCTCCTACCCATGAAAAATAAAATTAGTTTAATCCTATGCTTTCTGGTATTATCTTTTGTTATTGTAAAAGCGCAGCCGGTTTTTGCTCACGCAAATCAAACAATCGAATTAACGGAACCTCTTGTAACTTCTGATTGGAACGCGGCTTCGATTGTGATTGGCGGCTCACCGATTTCCGTTACGCATTACAGTTTCGATTTTTCGACTAGTGGATCGTTCACTTCGAATGCTTCGGGTTGGTGCGGAATAGTAGACGCGGGAAATACTTATGGGCGACCAAGCAAACTCATTCCTAACTTGGAGATTGGCAGCTTATATTATGTGAGAGTATGCTATGAATCTGGAGGCAACTGGTACGCATCTACTATTACAAGCACATTTGCAACTACGTTCGGCAGTATTTAAGATGGACGGCCTGCCCTACGGAT
>JAEUTM010000266.1 GCA_016788025.1 Bacteroidia bacterium | reverse complement strand
AATCAACATTTATTCCATTATTTTCCATTCTAAAATTCAAAAACTCTAAAAATCAACAACTATATAACCTTTGCCTCTGTGTGCAGGAGATTTACCAACTCATCCATGTTATCTTCAGAGATCATTTTACATGCAGTTCTTCCTGCGCTTAATTCAAATGATTTGATACTTGTAAGTGGACTAGATCCGGAAGCTGCAACAACTGTTAAAGGTTTAGTACGTGCTGCCATAATCCCTCGCATGTTCGGAATTCTTTGTTCTGCCATTCCTTTTGCGCAACTTACTACCAAAGGTAACTCACATTCCACAACCTGTGTTCCACCATCAACATCCTGCTCAACTGTAGCTTTGTTTCCTGCCAGGTCGAATTTAGTTGCCAGTGAAATATAAGGGAGATCCATAATACCCGCAATCATGCCGCCAACAGACGATCCGTTATAATTGATGGTTTCTTTTCCAGCCATGATCAGGTCGTAACCATTACTCTTTGCATAATTGGCAATCTGTTCCGCCACAAAATATGCATCCGGACCTTCAGAATCAATTCTAACCGCATCATCAGCGCCAAGAGCCAGACCTTTACGTATCGTGGCTTCACTGTCGGCAAGTCCAACATGAATAAGAGTTACTTTTTCAGCAAGATTTGCCTCTTTTAATTCAAGAGCTCTTACCAAAGCGTACCATTCGTCATATGGATTAATAACGAAGGTTACACCTGCTGAATTGAACTTTGAACCACCATCCGTAAATTGGATTTTAGTAGTGGTATCGGGTACATTACTAATCGCAACTAGAATTTTCATACTACTCTGTTTTGTTATACTGTTCATGCCTGAAATGAGGCCTCAACGCATTTAAATTGAGGTCGCAAAGCTATAAAATAATTGCCTTATTTCATAAGATCGGAGCGCTAATCTCCATTTTTGTTAATAATATAGGAACAGGTCTCAAAATTCTTTTGTTCAAACAAATAAAACGCAGCTTTGTAGCCGGATCCAACAGTATTTTTGGGTGGAATTTATTCAAAAAGGAAGGGTAGGGGTAATTAGGTGTGTGAGATATCTCAACCGCTTTTTTCTAAAAAGTGTTTGCGAAGAGTATCAGAATTTTCTTTTTTATGCCTTGTAAACCGAAAGAAAAGATCTGCCCTCGTACCAAGGGGTAAACCCGGTTCCATAATAAGTTGTCTGGCACGGGCGAATTTCTAATGGAGAAGGATTTACGGACAAATTAAATTCTTAAAACCAGATACCCTAAAAATAGGGCGCGAAAAAAAAGAAAGAAGGAAAAGAATATATTACCTTCCTGCGTAAAATTAGCGGATGGCGAATTCGAGCTTGTGCTCTTCGATCATCTTCTTTAAGTTGAATAAGGCGTAACGCATTCTGCCTAAGGCTGTATTAATAGACACGTTTGTAAACTCAGAGATTTCCTTAAAACTCATGTCGTAGTATATCCTCATCAGTACTACCTCTCTTTGATCTTCGGGACGTTTGTTGATCAAATTACGAATGTCCTTTTTCATTCCCTTACAGTCTGTGTCATTCTTTTCATCGGGGCTGGCCAGTGAATTAAACACACTTACTTCCTCTCCTTCTTCATTTATATAAACAGGTACCGGAGGCATTTTTTTTGCCCGTCTGAAATGATCTATAATGAGATTTCTTGCGATGCGAACAATCCAGGGCAAAAACTTACCTTCCTCGTTATATTGACCGCGTTTAAGGGTTTGTATCACTTTCACAAAGGTATCCTGAAAAATGTCTTCTGCCAGTTGTTGGTCCTTTACAACAACAATAATAGACGAAAACAACTTACGTTTATGTCTGTGTAATAAAACTGCCAGGGATTCTTCATTACCACCGATATAGAGTTGAACCAACTCGTTGTCGCTTAACATTTGAATAGACATGATTTTACTTGCTTTTAAATACGTTTAATGCTAGTAAATGTCTAATCTATCGGCTAAAAAATTTTAGAGTGTTTTCAAAAGTAAACCAATTTCTCTAAATGACCATCCACAAATGTTAAAAATCCACAACAAATGAGTGAATCTATCTTTTTACTGAGTGAGCAGTCGAAGGAAATTTGAGTTTAGCTATGGTTTAAAGC
>JAEUTM010000156.1 GCA_016788025.1 Bacteroidia bacterium | reverse complement strand
TGAATTGTTGCTTATAGGGTTTCCATTGCCGGTTACTGATATAGAAGCTGAAGGCGGGCTGGTAATTGTATATCCGGGCACCACTGCTCCCGGCGAAACCCAGTTTTCAAATGTGCCGGTTAGAGAACAAAATAATAAGGTTAAATCGTTACCGTTGCCGGAAGCATCCACAATATTTGTAATACCCGCATTATTAAGACCAGCCGCACCCTGATTTAAATGGTAGTTAGCCAAAAGGTTAGGCATAGAGCCCGGAATTTCACAATTGAGGTAAGTCTGAATTTCACACTGTGTCAGGGCTTTGTTCCAAAATCTTACTTCATCCAGTCTTCCTCCGAAATTTTCAAAACCATTGTCATTTGCACCTACTGCAAACTTATCACCAAGCCCCGAATTAGGTACACCAGGGGTCGCAACATTTGTAACGCTCACCAAATTACCGTCAGCGTAACATTCCACAACCCCATTTTTTAGAACCACAGACAATGACACCCACACATTTGGTGTTAAAGTGTAATTAAAGGGTGTAAACGAAACCCCACCATATAATATCTGAAGCCCTCCATTTACATTCACATAAATTCCATAACCCCGGATACTTGAGTTTCCATTATACATGACCATTTGATTGTTACCATTATTTCCATACCAGTATACCTTTGCTTCCATTGTAACACTGCTTGTGTTAGAGGTCAAAATAGTTCTGTATGCATAGTCATTACTTCCGTCTATTCCAAGAGCTTCGGCTAGTGGAGCCTGACCTTCGATGAGAAAACTGAACAAAGGGGCTGAGATATCGGTGCTCGCAATCTGAATACTAGCACTTCTAACGCCGCCTGCAGTAGGTGTAAAGGCAACAACAAAACTGGTTGTCCCACCTGTAGTAAGAGAGCCCGAAGGCATTGCAGTTATTGAAAATTCGGAAGAGTTGACCCCCACCAGTTGCACTGCATTGATGTTCATAACGCCTGTGCCGGTGTTTTGAATTACAAACGTGCGTGTTGTGTTCGACTGAAAATCAGTGTGATTTAGGGTGCTGGTTGTACTTGCAAAATTAACAATGTTGTTACCATTTCCTGTTACCCCAATCACCGCAAGAGAAGAAGACTGGGTGGTATATCCCGTTGGCACTTTCCCGGGAGCGATCCAGTTGGAAGTAGCACCTGTTAACGCAAAATTGCTCAGTATACCGTTATAATAGTAACCTGTGTAGTTTTGGGTCGAAAGATCTACCGCTGTCGTTACGGAAGCATTCCCTGTAGCTGTTCCCTGGTTAAAATGATAGTTACCCACCAAACCAGCGGCCGAGTTCGAAATCTCAGCATTCATAAAAGTCTGTATCTGCGTTTGCGTCCGTTCCGTATTCCAGATTCGTACTTCGTCAAGATCCCCGTTATACCATCTCCCGGCAACCAATGCATTTCCCGCTCCAAAAGTTAAACCAGAAGGAGTATACTTGGCGCCAGCATTCCCGGTTGTAGAAGATTCCAATACGCCGTTTACGTAAAGCTTAATAGCACCTGTATTGCCGTTCCGGGTAGCGGCTACATGAACCCATTGTCCGGTATTTACAGCAGATTGGGAGAAAATAGTAATATCTCCGCCACCACTTCCTACCCCAAAGGCAACTTTGTTTGTCACCAACGACACACCAAAGTCCTCCTGCAACCCTCCTACATCACCATCCACCAAACCAGGACCATGAAACCATTGTGTTGAACCCAAGGTACCGGTTTGTGTTGTTCTCATCCAGAATTCGATGGTAAAATCCCAATCAATTGCCCTGGGAATATCAATATGATCATCGACGCCATCAAAATTTATTGCTTCGTATTTGATTGAACTGGCGGTTATCACAAAATCGTAAACAGGTATTGAACCATCGTTGGAGTTAATATTAAGCGTTGCAGATTTGGTACCCCCGGTAATCATCG